>JACPZN010000297.1 GCA_016195505.1 Nitrospirota bacterium
CAACCCCTTCGCCGCCAGATAGATATTTCGTCTGCTGGCATATCCCGTATCGGGAAACAGTTCCGTTGAAGATGAGCACCCCCCCTCACCTTTAACCGTCAATGTAAGATTGTACCAAGAAAGAAAGGGGTCTGTTGCCGTTCGCACGATGGTCAGGCGGAGCTTCAACGACAGAATCTCCATGGAGACAGGTTCCGGTGTACCACTGTTGCAAGCACTGCAAAGCAACACTAGGTTTCCAAAGGCGGCTACCCAGTGGGCGCTCCTCACTTGGGCACGGGCACTTTTGGTGCCGCACCGATGGCATCGAGCCCCGCTTGCGCGCAGGCATCGTCGAGATGGGCACCTGGTGCTCCACCAACACCAATCCCGCCAACAATATCACCGCCGATCTCGATCGGAAGTCCCCCGCCCAGCATCAGAATGTCGCCGTTAATGTCACGCAGAGCCTGAAGAGTGGGAATCTTGGTGATGAGATCAGCCAACTCCGTCGTCGGCCGGCGCGCACTCGCAGCCGTATACGCTTTTTTCCGGCTGCTGTCGACCGTATGTGGCCCCGCCCCATCGGCCCGCCCCATGGCACGCGGGACACCAGCACGATCGACCACTGACACGCTTACGCGGTAACCGTCCTTCTTGCAGGCTTCCAATGCCGCATGAATTGCCCTGTTGGCGGCCGCAAATGGCAAAACAGTTTCTTTGGGCAGTTCATCGGCATGGGTTGAGAGCGGCGCGGCTAGTCCGAATACGAGTGAAACCATCACGCCCCCTGTTGCGATGATCGCGCGCCGACCATTCCAACTGCGCTTGAACAAGGCCATCATTGTCCTCCCAGATTGTCCGTTCAAAACTAAGTAAAACAAACCTGGCTTTGAGGGTACGGATGCTTACGACCGCTGTCAAGCGAACGGGAGACGGCCGACGGAGAGGAGGCTACGGACGACGCCTGTCGAGCGCACGTTTGAGTCGTTCTTGCGACTCAGGGGACAGCGTGGGGGAATGAGTTGGATCTTGTCCGTCAGACTGCGTGCCTGTGCGGCGGAGCGTGCTGCGTATCGCCTGTAGTTGATCGCGATACCGTCGGCATCCCTCGCAGATCAACAGATGCACCCACACTTCCATCCGTGTAAAGAGCGGGAGTGTCCGGTCCATGGATTCGGACAAGAAACGCGTGGTTTCTTTGCAAGGAGGTGTGATACGTGACAGAAAAGTTTTCACAGCTTGCCGCGCTTTCCATCTGTTTCTACCGAGGCTGAGTCAAAACAGCGATTTACGTGTCAGTGCTCTTCCAAGAGTCCGGTTGTGACCCCGTTTTTGTCTTTTGCGGTGTTGGCACAAGACCCGCCTCCTTACGTTGACCTAACACAATTCGCTTTGTGCTGACTGTGCGCCCCTCAGCCGTTAGTCCCAGATCTTCGATCATCGCGCGCAATGGTTCTGCGACGGACCAGGCTTGGGCTGGACACCCTCGCGGGTTGTGCGGCGCATCACCGTCGAAAATCTCCGAGACCTGCCCCAAACAGGCCTCTCGTAAGTGGGCACCCAACCCATCCAGAAACGACCGGGCCTGAGCTCTTGTCTTGGCCGTCCTGCCAAACACTTTGAGCCACGCAGTCACGAACGGGCCCAACAAGAACGGCCAGACTGTCCCTTGATGATACGCGCCATCCCGCTCGACAACGCCACCTTCGTATCGCGGGCGATATCGGCTGTCCTTCGGCGAAAGGGTCCTGAGCCCCACCGGCGTAAGCAGATGGTCTTTGACGGCCATCAAGACTTTCTCGGCCTGTTCCTTGGTCACCAGATCGTCGCAAAGGGCAATCGCGTAGATTTGATTGGGACGAATCGACGCGTCGTTTCCCTCTGGCCCATCGATCACGTCGTAGAGAGAGCCACCCGCTTCGTTCCAGAATTTCGCGCGAAAGGAGGCAACGGCTCGCATCCGATCCGCTCGACAACGCGTTGCATAGGCCGATTCGCCGAATTGTGAGGCAAAGCGTTCTCCGATTTCCAACGCCCGGCCCCACAAGGCTTGAATCTCGACCGGTTTCCCGTGGCGTGGCGTGACGACCCAGTCGCCGACCTTTGCATCCATCCAGGTGAGTTGCGCGCCAGGCACTCCCCCGGCAATAAGCCCGTCTGCATCCATGTGGATGTTGTAGCGCGTGCCTTGCCGATAGCTGTCGATAATTTGTTTTACCGCAGGCCACGCCACTGCACGAACGCGCGCCTTGTCTTTGCTGTAAGCGAGATACTGGTCGACCGTGTGAACGAACCAGAGCGACGCATCGATCGTGTTGTACTCCGGTTGCTCGCCCATGTCCGGAAAGCGGTTCGGCACCATGCCTTCCGAGACATGCGCGGAAAACGATTCGATAACTTGCCAGGCCGCCTCGTATTGACCAGTGACGAGGCAGAGGCCTGGGAGTGAAATAAACGTATCACGCCCCCAATCGGTGAACCAAGGATAGCCGGCGATGATGGTCTGTTGACTCCCTCGTGCGGAGAGATAGGTCTCCGCCGCCTGCCAGAGTTCGCCGGCCAACAGATCGACAGTTGGAGCTGAAGTTCGAAGACCAGCTCGCCTCTTCCGTTCACCCTGGGTCAAACCCGCGACATTGATGGCATCAATTGACTCGGTGGTGAAAACCAATGTGACATCTGACACGCCATTCATTCGATAGATGAACTCACCGGGCGACCACCAATCTTCTTCGCAGTTGAGGCCTCGTTCCCGTTCAAGCTCGAATTGAATGCGGCGATACCATTCTGGCGCGTGACGATAGGCGCCACTATGAAACGCTCTGGCAGCGGGAAGATCTGGATAGGGATGCCAGGTTACCGCACCTTCCTGTATGTCGGCGCCGGTTCCGAGACCGCTATTTTCATGATGCATCGCATGGTAATCGCGGCCGCTGAGCTTCGGCCTGACCCGCAACGTGACGACCTTTCTTGTCCTTTCGACAACGTCCCATCGAATCACAATCAGGTCGCGGCCTCGGCCACAAAATATTTCACGTTGTATGAGTACACCCTGACAGTCATAGGTCCAGGTCGGCCAGGGTTCGGTCGTGAAACCCATGCACTGCTTATACCCTTCTGGATGAATGGCATTGGGGTAGAGATTGGTCGAGAGCGGATAGGACTGACCGTCGATCTCGAGCCATTCTTCAAGGTGATTGACGAGGACGAATCGTTCGCTCGGCGGTTTGCGGGCAGTCAGTAACAGCGCATGGTAGCGGCGGGTATTCGCACCGGCGACCGTACCGGAGGCAAATCCGCCACGGCCGTTCGTTTCCAGCCATTCCAGACTCAGCGCGCGGTCGAGGTTCCGGCAATCTTGAGCACCGATCTTCATGTCAACCTCTGCGCACTCAGCTGTCAGCTTTCAGCCTTCAGCTTCAGGAAGGTACAGCGCTACTTCTTCCTGGCTGATTGCTGACCGCTGATAGCTGTCGACTCCGTCATTCTCCCGACTGCTGAATCAACTTCGCCACGAGGCCCGTCCATCCTGTTTGGTGACTTGCACCGATTCCGGCACCGTTGTCTCCGTGGAAGTACTCGTAGAAAAGGATCGCGTCGCGCCAGAATGGATCTTCCTGAAACTTCTCAGCGCCGCCGAAGACTGGACGTCGGCCGGTTTGGTCACGGAGGAAAATGTGCGTTAGTCGTCGTGACAACTCCGCGGCAATTTCATTCAAAGGGACCGATCGACCGGATCTGGTCGGATACTCGACTTTGTACTCATCGCCGAGAAAGTAATGAAATTTCTGGAGCGATTCGATCAGCAGATAATTGACCGGGAACCAGACCGGACCACGCCAGTTCGAATTGCCGCCGAAGAGTCCGGTGCTCGATTCGGCCGGCTCATAACCCACTCGATAGTCTATGCCCATCGCTGAAAGTAGATAGGGGTGATCCTTATGGTAGCGCGATAGGGCACGGATGCCGTAGGGAGAGAGGAATTCCTCTTCATCCAGCATATAGCGCAGGACCGATTTCAGCCGCGCTCGATTGACCAGCGAGAGAAACCGCCGAACCCCGCCGTCATGTGATTGTGTTTCTACGTGGGCACTGAAGTCGGGCCGGTTTTCAATGAACCATTGCATACGGTGCTTAAACCGGGGAAGGCTGTCGATCAATTCAGAATCTAATGTCTCAACCGCAAAGAGCGGGATTAATCCGACCAGCGACCGAACCTTCAAGGGAAGCGTCTGTCCGTCTGGAAGATGCAGCACGTCGTAGAAAAATCCGTCTTCCTTGTTCCAGAGCTCGATTTTCTCGCCGCCGATGTTATTCATGGCCCGGCAGATGTAGACGAAGTGTTCAAAGAACTTGCTCGCGACATCCTCATAGGCCCGATTTTCACGGGCCAACTCCAGTGCAATGGAAAGCATGTTGAGGCAATACATGCCCATCCAGCTCGTCGCATCTGTTTGCTCGATATGGCCGCCGGTCGGCAAAGGGGCGCTTCGATCGAATACACCGATATTGTCGAGCCCCAAAAATCCACCCTGAAAAATGTTCTTCCCTTCGGCGTCTTTCCGATTCACCCACCAGGTAAAATTCAACAACAACTTATGGAACACGCGTTCGAGGAAGACCCGGTCACCCATCCCCTTCCGCTTCTTCTCGATCTTATAGACACGCCAGGCCGCCCAGGCGTGGACCGGAGGATTGACGTCGCCGAACGCCCATTCGTAGGCCGGGATCTGTCCGTTCGGATGCATGTACCATTCACGAAGCATCAAAATGAGCTGCTCTTTGGCAAAGGTTGAATCGACAATTGCCAGCGGAATGCAGTGGAACGCTAAATCCCAGGCGGCATACCAGGGATATTCCCATTTATCTGGCATCGAGATGACGTCGGCATTGTACAGATGCGTCCAGTCTGAGTTGCGTCCACGGAACCGTTCACGCGGCGGTTCCGGCATGCTCGGATCCCCCGTGAGCCAGCGTTTGACCTCGTAGTGATAGAACTGCTTGCTCCAGAGAAGTCCCGCAAAGGCTTGTCGCTGCACGCGCCGTGCATCTTCAGAAAGATCGGGCGGCGCAAGTTCATCGTAGAATTCGTTGGCTTCCTGGATTCGCTGTTTGAATATCGCGTCGAACGCTCCGCGTGTAAGCCCCTGCTCGCCATTCTCGTTGGTCAAGCGCAGACGGATGGTGTCCGATGCGCCAGGAGCCAGTGTGAGTGTGTAGTGAGCGGCAGACTTCGAACCGACTTTATCCGGGTTCACGGCTTCCTTGTCGCCGTGTACTACATAATCATGAAAACTATCCTTTACATAACGGGCCCCTTCCGTATCGCCGTAGAGCCGACGGCTGTTTGTCTCATTCTCCGTGAACAGCAACGTCGGTTGCCGTTCACACCAGAGGCGGCGTCGACCATAGTACTCATGGTCCAGCTCGATCACGCTCATGCCATTGGCGGCATTTCCTTCACGCATTCTCGGACGGCGTGCGTCGAGCCCCCAGGACCAGGTGTTTCGAAACCAGAGCGTCGGCAAGAGTGTCAGCTCAGCAGGATCGGGCCCCTGGTTGACGAC
>JACPZN010000298.1 GCA_016195505.1 Nitrospirota bacterium
GCCAACTGTGGGTGCTATGGCCGGTTCTTCCCGCAACCGTTGCGATGGTATTCGCCGTTGGAAGATCTGATCTTGGTTGGCATGTGTTATGCGTTATGGAAGTCTGCAAGAAAAGTCTCGGCACCCCATTGACACGTTTTTCTAATGGGCGTAGGAGGAGAACGGCGGCCCTATGCTTCAGTGAACTGTGGGAGATCGGGTAGACCGCGCGGCTGTTGTCCGGGTCTCTCGGCGACTTCATCAAGAGAGGAGGGTGGATATGAGTGACACAACTCCACCTGGTCCGTCAGGCCCGCCGATGCGAGGGCGGGCTTCTCGTCGGTCGTGCTAGCCGGTTCTCCACTGGCTGTGCCCTGATGGCATAACAGACCAACCGGATGAGGCCTGAGAACAAATGGAGAACCCGATGCTGGCCCGAGGAACACAAGCCCCTGGGATTGACGATGTCTCCCCCGACTGGAAGCTTGCTTGATCTGGTTTCGCGCGGGTCTACGGGCCGCGATATCACTAACATCCCATCGGCGTCCTAAGCGCCAGTCACGGGCGGCCTCCCACCACAGTGCAAGGTCGCCCGTGCTTTTTTGGCTCGTGGAAATGCCCATATTTCCCCCGCTCCGGCGCGTCGAGACGTGCCTTCCACCAAGTATCGTGGTTACGTCACCCGCGATAAGTGGGTCTTGACGCGCCGGGGTGGATGGATGGGTGATGGATGGGTGAGTGATAAGAATATCGTGACGAGGCTTGTCAGGGCTTGTGCCGGTGGAAATTGTGACGTCTGCACCAGAAGTAATAGAGAGGAATCCCGCTAAGGACAGTTGCAACCCCATACAGCGATTCCGCAGGTCGCTCGATCACACTGTAGATGACCAATGTGAAGGCCCCTACAACAAGCACCGCAGGCAAGAAGGGATAGAAAGGAACGCGGTAGTGGTGGATGTGATCAAGGTCTCGACCACGAAGACGGAAAATCGAAGAAATAGTCAGAGCCGTGAACAGGGCCAGGACCAGTCCGCCATAGACGAGCAACTGTTCGAACGTTCCGCTCAGAATGAGCACCGAGGCCCAGATTGTTTGAAACAGAATCGCCCGGACCGGCACGCTCGTCTGGCGATCACGCTTCGCGAGCCACTGAATGATGACTCCGTCCTGTGCCATGGCCCAGTACACGCGGGGGCCCGCCCAGGTCATCGCGCTCACGGCTCCGGCGATCGACAAAGAGAGGAGCATTGCCACGAATCGACCGCTTTGGGGTCCCCATAATGCAGCTGCCGCTTTCTCTGCAACAGGGACCACCGGTTCCTGGGCCAGTGCGCTGATCGAGAGGGCTGTGAGGTAGACGACGTTCAGCAGCACGTAGATCGATGCCACGAAGGCCGTTCCTCCAATCATCACCCGTGGCAACGTTTGTTGCGGGTCGGCAATTTCGGTGGCGATGAAGCCTGCGACGTTCCAACCCAGATAGCAATAAGTGACAATCACCAAGGCGATCGCTATTGTGCCGAGGGCTGGCTGCGGCGCCGCTGGTCTGGCTAAAAGAAAATCCCAATGTCCCGTGTTGGCAAATATGCCGCCCAGTATCAATCCACCGAGAGCCAGTACCTTTGTACTCGTGATCAGACGCTGGAACCGGCCACCTGCTCCGAGGCCGCCACAATGGACAAACGTAACGAGCCAGAGCAGAGCGAGCGACAGGCCTTTCGCCCACCAGCCCCGTTCATCCTCGATCAGGACCACACGTAATGCATAGGATGAAAAGCTGATGGCCGATGCGGCAACTGCCGCCCCGAATCCAATCGTGAACGAGGTCCATCCGCTGAGGAACGCGATCAAGGGCCCGTATGCTTCACGCAAATATACGTAGTCGCCCCCCGCGTGGGGCAGCCGTGAGCCGAGTTCACCATAAACCATGGCGCCGCCAATCGCGAACAACCCGCCGATGCACCACAGCAGGAGGATCAACAGGGGGTCGCCGAGGTCCCGGGCCATCAATCCTGTGGTGGTAAAGATGCCGCCTCCGATGATGTTGCTGACGAGCAAGCAGGAAGCGGTGAACCAGCCGATGTGTGGAGGGTTGGATTGGCTCACGGCCGGTTGACCGCGAAGAGTTGAAAATGCTGATCTTGGAGAAAAGAATGTTCTGCGACCAACCGATACCGAGCCTCCTTCATTCCCTTGCGGACCAGCCACTCGTTCGCCTGAATTGACTGGTCCAGTTTGATGGTCGGCATACGCAGATACCCCTGCCGAGCGGCCTGTCAGACACGGTTGCGGAAGTCGGAGATGATGCCGTCCACGCCGAGTGTCTTCATCTTTGCGATGTCAGCGGGCCTATTGACGGTATAGACGAACACGGCGAGACGTGCTTTGTGGAGTGTGTTCACAACTGGTCTTGTGACGGTATCGAAACGCAGGCCCACGTGGGTGGCCTGAAGCCTGGCAGCTTCGGCGTCGGGTTCCTTGAGGAGCCGTTTGAACAGGATCATTGTCTTGGAGTCCGGATCGGCCCGTCGGACATGTTGGAGTTCTTCGCGCAGGAACGACGCGTAGATGACCGGGCCATCGAAGCCGCTGGCTCGGACAATCGCGCAGGCATCATAGGCCAGACCCTCGGTCTTGAGTTCCAGAAGCAACCCGATCCGGCCCTTGGCTGCCGTGAGCGCCTCCTCGAGCGTCGGCAGCGTCTGGCCACCACCAGCGTCCAGTTTCCGGATGTCCTCCAACGTCATTTCGGCGACGAGTCCCCGCCCATTCGTCGTGCGGTTCACCCGCTCATCGTGCAGCAGGACGAGCATGCCGTCTGCGGTCCGCCGGACATCCACCTCGGTAAGTGTGCACCGAAGCATGATGGCCCGTTCGATCGAGGCCAGCGTGTTTTCCGGCGCCTGGCCGCAGGCGCCGCGATGGCCGATGAGCAGAACCTTCCTGTCCGGGCTTTCTTTTGCCATACGACTGCCCTACCATAGCAGTGTGGCGGAGAAAAAATCCAAGAGAGCGCTGCTGCCCAAAGGTGCCAGACAGCGCCGGAAACCAGCTGGCGTGTCAACAGGCCTGGCTGCCAGTGATTTACAAGCTGCTGCGCCGCCAGGTGAGGTGGCGGAGCTGCATCGGGCAATTGAGGGAGATAGCGGGAAGGTCCTTTCGGTGTACCGTGAACCCTATGGAGGACGGTGGTTGGTGCTAGCAGCATTGCCGATCGAGCTAGTCGAGCCGACGCCGTATCAACGGAATCTCTCTGATACCCATGTTAGAAAGTTGGAAGCGGTGATCGGAAAGATCGGCCGGTTTCTTGACCCGATCATTGCCGTGCGGACGCCAAAGCCCGATCATGCGGCGAAGTACTGGACGCCGAACGGAAACCATCGCCTCTCGGCCATGCGAACGCTTGGAGCAAAGAGCATCGTCGCGATTGTGGTGCCGGAACCGTCAGCGGCGTATCAGATTCTGGCGCTAAATACGGAGAAGGCGCATAACCTCCGTGAGAAGGCCCTGGAAGTGATCCGCATGTACAAGGAACTGGCTCGACTCGATGATGTGACCGAAGATATATACGCGCTGGAGTTCGAGGAGCCAGCGTTGATCACGCTGGGACTCTGTTACGAGGAGCGTCCGCGATTCAGTGGCGGTGCCTATCATCCAGTGTTGAAACGGGTCGAGGAATTTCTGAGGCAGCCGCTCCACACAGCCATGGATCTTCGGCAGCAACGGGCGAAGACCGTCCTGGCGCTGGATGACTTAATTGTTAAACAAGTCGAGGCCCTCAAGGCGAAAGGTCTGACCAGCCCCTACCTCAAAAGCTTTGTCGTGGCCCGTGTGAATCCCATCCGGTTCCGTCCGAAAGATGCCCCTCCCTTGTCGTTTGATGATGCCCTCGACCGTATGACGCAGGCTGCGGCAAAGTTCAATCCCGACAAGATCAAGTTGGGCGATCTGGCCAAAACCGGCGGGGTTTCGGACGACTCTGAGTAGCCTATCCCTGTGGTGGTTGCCTTGTTTCTTCGACGATCGCCCCTTTACAATACTTCCCTGATTCCACTTGTAAGGAGGCTCCTATGGGTCTTGCCGACAATAAATGCGTCCCCTGTCGTGGCGGTGTGCCGCCCTTGCCGAATGATCGCGCCCAGACGTTATTGAAAGAGCTTGGACGAGGCTGGTCACTCAATGGACTGGGGCATCTGGAACGCTTGTATACGTTCAAAGATTTCGCCCATGCTCTGGCTTACGTGAACAAGGTGAGCGCGGTTGCGGAGGCCGAAGGCCATCATCCTGATCTGTATCTGGCTTGGGGGAAGTGCAAGGTTGAGATCTGGACACATAAGATCAACGGCTTGACGGAGAGTGATTTCTATTTGGCGGCGAAGGCTGATCGCGAATTTGAGCCGTTTCGAGCCGCCACAAGTTAATGATGAGCCAGAATCTCTTGCCATGAACGTACGAGGCAGCAGATGAGCGATCAGGCCCAGGTGGCGCTCGTCAACATGCCGTTCAGCTACTCGAAGTATCCTTCGATCCAGCTCGGCACGCTCTCTGCGCTCCTGAAATCACAAGGCATCCCTGTCGATTGTCATCATCTGAACGTCCGGTTTGCCCACAAGATCGGTGTACCGCTCTATGAGATGATCTGCGAGAAACGGGCGCTCTTCGGTGAGTGGCTGTTCTCACATCTCCTCTTTCGAGATAACCCAAAACGCGCGGAGTATCCACGGGTCTTCAAACCGGTGTTCGAGCAAATTGCTCAACAGAGTGGACAGCCGATTGGATATTTCGAGGAGATGGCCACGCGCATCGCCCCACAGTTTCTTACTTGGGCACTGACCTCGATCGATTGGGGACGGTACAAGCTGGTCGGCTTCACCTCGACATTCGATCAGAACGTGGCCAGTCTGACGATGGCAAAGTTGATCAAGGATCTCTATCCGCATGTCGTGATCGTGTTCGGCGGAGCGAACTTCGATGGCGAAATGGGCCTCGAGTACTTCAGAGCCTTTCCCTTCATCGATCACGTTGTGGCCGGTGAAGGCGAGGAGACCTTCCCTTCCTTGGTCCGCCAGGTTTTGGACGGCAAAACAGAGGGCTATCCTAGCGGGGTGGCCTACCGGCAAGGAGACAAGATCGCTTTCACACGTAATACGTCCCTATTTTCAGATTTTACCAAGACCGGCCCGCCTGATTATGACGACTACTATCATCTTCTCGCTGAACTTGATGAAGGGGCGCGGGGGCTTGATCGGATTCTCCTTTACGAAGGTTCGCGCGGTTGCTGGTGGGGTGAGAAGCATCATTGTACCTTTTGCGGACTGAACGCCCAGAGTATGAAGTTTCGCGCCAAATCATCTGACCAAGCTGCTCAGGAGATGACCTATCTGTCCCATCGGTATGACACCGCACGCTTTCGGTTGGTAGATAACATCATCGACTTGAAGTACGTTGAGAATCTGTTCGGCAAGTTTGCCGCAGATCATTGCGATCTCGACGTTTTCATCGAAACGAAGAGCAATTTGCACAAGAATCAGATTCGAACGTTGGCGATGGGCGGCGTGAAGTGTATGCAGCCTGGGCTGGAAAGCTTGAGTCAGAGTCAGCTGCGCTCGATGGACAAGGGCGTCACGCCGATGCAGAACATCGTCTGCCTGAAGTGGAGTTTCTATTATCGCGTGACGGTGTCTTGGAATATCTTACTTGGGTTCCCCGGTGAGACCAATGAAGATTACCGTGGCCAAATCGACCTGATCCGCTCAGTGATTCACTTACAGCCGCCGGAGTCGACCGGAAAATTCTGGCTGCAGCGCTTCAGCCCATACTTCACGAGTCCGCAAGAGTATGGGGTCAGCATTACCGGACCGGGGATGGCGTACGAATATGTCTACGACTCACGGCAGATGGACTTGAAGAAGATCGCCTATGATTTTGAGTACGAACTCGACGATTGGCCAGTGGATCCACACGTTTATCAAGAGCTGGTTTCGGCGATTGAAAGTTGGCAGCGGATGCATCGGTCAGGCGATCGGCCGTTTCTGTACTACTCTAAGGCACCCGGCTACGTGACGGTCTACGACGGGCGGAATCCTAAAGCTCCGACTCGCCGACGGTATGAGGGATTGGCTGCGTTGGTGATCGAGATCTGTAATGAGACGGCGAAAAGCGCGGATCAGATTCGAGCAGCATCAGCAGGCCGAGTTGAAGTGAGCGATGAAGCACTCACTCAAATATTGAATGACCTCACGGCCAGACGAGTCCTCTACGAAGAGCGCGGCAAATACTTTACGCTGGCGATCCCTGAGAATCCGTATCTCTAGTCCTCACTATCGAAACGCTTACATCGACAACTTCTCTGCCACATTCCTCATCTGTACGCCGTGGACAAGCGAGGCTCCGCCGCGGATGGCGCAGGCCACATGGATGGCCTCCGTCATCTCTTCAACGTTCGACCCCATTTCCAGTGAGGCCCGTGTGTAGGCATCGATGCAGTAGGGACACTGGACCGTGTGAGCGACGGCGAGTGCAATGAGAGCCTTCTCTCGCTCCGTCAGCGCGCCTTCGGCAAACACGGCCTCGTAGTAGCCCATGAACTTGTCCCACAGTTCTTTATTCCCTTTTCCCATGTCTGAAAATTTTCCGAGATCATGCGGATGGTAGTACGAGTCCATACGAGCCTCCTGTGTCGATTCAGACGTTCGATAGAGAGTGCTGAGAGTAATGTGCGTGATGGAAACGATCAGGCATGGCCGGGGGGAACAGGCTCGACATTCGAGAGGACTTCAGAAAACCGATTGCCGACGATGTCGGTTACCTTAGCCAAGAGATCCGTCACTTCCTTCCATTCGTCCGGCAGCAGGTCATGTTTTAACTGGGGATGGATCGCCCATTGGGCATCAACCTGCGTTCCTTTCCGGCTGATGAGGACGCGGAGCAACTCGACGTCCCATGCCGCGGGGTCGGCGGTGTTTTCACCAGAAGGATTTCTGTTCGTTTGTCCTGAAGGCGGTATTGCGCGTGCCATACAAGGTACCAACGTGAGCCAGCCCGAAAAGCATACCCGATTGATGGGCCCGTTGTATATCGAGTAGTCTGAGTAGGAAACATCGTCAGCGCATGGGCTG
Source organism: Nitrospirota bacterium (assembly GCA_016195505.1). Taxonomy (GTDB): domain Bacteria; phylum Nitrospirota; class Nitrospiria; order Nitrospirales; family Nitrospiraceae; genus Nitrospira_D. Next base: position 7,098 of record JACPZN010000298.1, read on the forward strand.
GAAGGTGAGTCGGGCCTTCTTGGATCGGCCTAGAACGATGCTGTCTAACGAGTCTCCTCGTTGAGGACCTGGAGCATAGCTTGATGGATGTGTCCATTACTTGCGACTAGTTCTTGCCCATAAATCGAAAGATCGTTTCCGCAAAAAGTTGTCAGGCGCCCTCCGGCTTCTTGTACGATCACAGACCCAGCGGCCATATCCCACGGATTGAGCTGCACTTCCCAGAATCCGTCAAAACGTCCAGCTGCTACGTAACACAAGTCCAGCGCTGCGGACCCTGTTCGCCTCATACCCTGCGCCTTGAGGGCAAACTTTACAAAATGGTCAAGATTGTTTCGCGGGGATTCTCTGATGTCGTACGCAAAGCCTGTGACGAGAAGGCTGCTGTCGAGAGCCGTCGTATCCGAAACGTGGATGAGCTGGCCGTTCAACCGAGCACCACGACCCTCTATGGCAGTAAAGAGTTCATCCCGTGAGGGATCAAAGACGGCGCCAAGAATGCAGCGGCCCCGAAACTCTAATCCGATTGATACACAGTAGGCCGGATAGCCATGAGCGAAATTTGTGGTGCCATCGAGCGGATCGATGACCCAAAGATAAGGCGATGGAGACTGTTCGATGCGTCCCCGTTCTTCAGCCAGGAAACAGTGAGCCGGGAAGTGCTTTCGGATACGGTCGATGACGCACTCTTCAGCCGCACGATCCGCGTCCGTCACCAGATTGATGGGGTTTTTGTGCTCGACACGAAACCCTGACTTGGAATAGTCCACGAGGAGGGCGCCAGCTTCCTTACTGGCAGCGATTGCAGTTTCCAGCAGCGCATTGTGGGGAACTTGATCGAAGAAAATTGTCACACCGGATAATAGCACGGCAGAACCGTTGGGTAGTGAGGCTGTGCCGAGGTCAGGAACGTCATAAAGGACCACGAAGCGGCAGAGGATGGGCTGAGCCCGATCACATAATTACCCATAAATCATTGAATATATTTCACATAGATTATTTTTCCCCAATATCAAGGCTTCTAAATGCGATTCATACAATGTTTACTTGCGTGCATGAATTGATCTAGCCATACGAATACATTATTCAATAACACAAACTTGACATAGATTAGAAGCAGTGCTATAAAGCAAGCATGCTTCGCATGAGGATCATGTGGAAGAATTAACGGACATTCTTGTTGGGCTGGAGCAGCGGATCAGCGCCTACAAGAACCGGTTCCAGGAATTAGAGAAAAAACGCCGTCGCCTTGACGACGAAATTGCAACCATTAAAAAATACCTTGAGCTTGCAGAAACGCTCTATCGAGTCGAAGCGGACAAAGCCAAACTGGCTAGTCTCTCCAACCAACTGATTACGGATGACCCGAAGGGCACTCGGCTTCTTCCGGTCATGGACGTGACCGACCAATCACGAGAAATTCTTCTAGGGCGCAGTAAGTATGTCGGGAAAAGTGTGCCCGAGGCGGCCTATGAGATCCTTCGTGAGTCGAATCGAGCGATGCATGCCAAGGAACTTGTGCAACGCTTGGTCGAAGGCGGTTTGCAGATCAAGGGGAAAACACCACTGACTTCAATTGCCACGTCGCTGAAGCGCGACAAGCGCTTCAGAAAAGTCGGCCCAAACACGTTCGAAGCGTCGAGCGACGTGCTGATCCAGGCTGTGTAGCGGTCAATCGGCGACAATTTGACTGGGAATGGCGAAGGGGGGTGAGAGTCTTGGCAACGAAGAAGGCAGCGAAGAAGAAGAAGAAGTAATAGCAGTCCCCACCGTGACTTATACGCCGGGGGTGAGGCCACTCACTCTCGGCGTAATATTTTCAACGGTTGCTCTCGCAACGAGAACGGCGCTTCGTCAGCGTGGCAAGCGCCTACTACTGTGACTTTCTAAAAAGATTTTTAGGAAGCTTGAAGTGCGACGGTTGGCTGGAGCCGGGCCAGGCTCGGACCCGTCCGCTTCTTCTCTGCGAAGAGCGGCTCCGCGTTGAGAATGACCCACTTCTCAGGCTGTTCAAGGATCTGCTGAACTAACCGAGTATGGAGAGCATGCCCAGATCGCTCTGCGACGATATGCCCGATGAAAGACATCCCGAGGAGAGAGAAGTCGCCAATAAGATCCAGGACCTTATGACGAACAAACTCATTGAGGAATCGTAGGCCAGATTCATTCACAATGCCATCCTCTGACAGCACGACTGTGTTTTCTAGAGTTCCACCTTGGCCGAGCCCCCGGGCCCACAACGCCTGGACTTCATGAAGGAACCCAAATGTCCTTGCTTCAGCGATATGGTTCTCGAAGGCGCTCGCCGAACAGTCGTGTACGTAGGTCTGAGTCCTTATGAGGGGATGGTCATAGTGGATCGAATAAGTGATTCGAGTCGTGGATGAGGGTTCGATCCGCACACGCTTCGATCCTTCAGACACCTCGATTGGCGTCATGATCTTCAGAAAAGGCTGCTTCCGGTCTTGCGAGATCACGCCGACAGATTGGATCAAGCGAACAAATGGAGCGGCGCTCCCATCCATCACAGGGACTTCGTTTGCCGTTACATCGATATAGACATTATCAACTTCAAGGCCTGACAAGGCCGCAAGC
>JACPZN010000299.1 GCA_016195505.1 Nitrospirota bacterium
AGACGCCGGCGATCGGTCCGCTGACCGTCGACACAACAAGCGCCAGATCGAGGATTCCTGGTTTCTTGATCCCGCAATGCATCCCGGCTGCTTCAAAGCCTAAGGGCGCAGTCACACCTGATGGCTTTTTCTTCGTCACGAAGATCTCTTTGATGGGTTTAGGACGAAAGAATCGAATGTCGATGGCTCGTAATCAAGGGTAGCTGCTTGGCGATGTAAGCCCGGCGTCCTCGGGAAGACCCAACATCAGATTCATGGCCTGGATCGCCTGCCCTGCAGCGCCCTTCACAAGATTGTCGACTGCAGCAACCGTCACGACCCATCCGGCACGCGGGTCCGTGTACACGCCGATGTCACAATAGTTGGAGCCCTTGATGTAACGTTGATTTGGGACGACGTCCTCAAAGAGTCGGACGAACGGTTCGCCTTTATAAAAATTCTGGTACAACGTCCGGAGGTCAGCAAGCCGGATCTCTTGCGTCAACTTGCAATAGGCCGTACTCAAGATGCCACGATTCATCGGCACAAGGTGGGGTGTGAATGTGACGGTGACGGCTTCGGTCTTTCCCATCACTCCTGATAGCTCCTGCTCGATTTCTGGAATATGCCGATGTTGACCGATCTTGTAAGGCTCGAGGGATTCGTGGGCTTCCGGAAAATGATAGGGCAGGGCGGGGCTTCGTCCTGCTCCGGAGATTCCGGACTTTGCGTCGATCACAATAGTGTCTGGTTGCACCAGGCCCTTGGCGAAGAGAGGTGCCAACTGTAAGACGGCGGCTGTTGGATAGCACCCTGGTGAGGCGACCAGCTTCGCTTTGGCGATTGCGGTTCTATGGAGTTCCGGTAAGCCATACACAGCTTCTCGCAGCAATTGTGGGTGTGCATGCGGAGTCTGGTACCATTTTTCATAAGCCGTGACATCCTTGAGTCGGTAGTCGGCGCTGAGGTCGACGACCAGCCTGCCCGCTTTCAAGCACAAGGCGACCGGGTCCTGCGATTTGGTGTGGGGAAGCGCCAGGAAGATGGCGTCCGCCTGTTCTGCCAGTGCTTCAGGGGCCAACGCTTCAAATCGGTGCGGTACGATCCCAGTCAAGCTAGGAAAGACGGACGAGACCGATTGGCCGGCCGACTTCTCCGACGTGACCGCCGCGAGGTCATAATAAGGGTGGGCTGCGGCCAGTCGAACGAGTTCTGCACCAGCGTATCCGCTGGCTCCTGCAATTGCGACTCGAAATCTCTCAGCCATGGCCTATTCGTTGGAGTAAGGTACCTGCCGTCGGACACAAAAAAGGGAAGGCAAGGAGCCTTCCCTCTTTCGACCTGTGGCTCCTGTTATCTAGCGTTTAGAGTACTGGAAGCGCTTACGAGCGCCCTTCTGTCCGTACTTCTTTCGTTCTTTAATGCGAGAGTCACGTGTGAGCAAGCCTTCTTTTTTGAGAGGTGGACGCACCGAAGGGCTCATCGCGACGAGGGCACGTGCAATGGCGTGACGGAGTGCACCCGCCTGTCCTGCCGGTCCACCGCCATAGACGGTGGCGCTGATCGAATATTTGCCCGTGAGCCCGGCCATTTCAAGTGGAAGCTGGATGATTTGTCTAAGCGTGAGACGTGGAAAGGCCTTTTCCAACGGTTTTTCATTGACTGTAATTTCACCGGCTGCCCCGGTTACCCAGGCTCTCGCTACCGCACATTTTCTTCGACCCGTTGCATACTGTGTCACCGCTGCCATGCGACTCGCCTCCTTACTTTCCTAAATGCTATCCTAGGGAGAGATTGGTTCCGGTCGTTGAGCCTGATGCGGATGGTTGGGGCCAACGTAGACACGGAGTTTCTTTGCCATGCCGTTGCCAAGGGGATTTTTGGGGAGCATACCTTCAATCGCTCTTGTCAGCAATTGCGTCGGATCTTTCCGAAACAGATGCTCGGCGGCGGTCGTCTTTAAACCACCCGGGTAACCGGAGTGATGACGATATAGCTTGGTTTTCATCTTGCTGCCGGTCAACTGGATCTTCTCGGCGTTGACGATGACCACATGGTCGCCCATATCAACGTTGGGGGTGAACGTGGGGCGATGCTTCCCTCTCAGGATGTTCGCGACCCGCGCGGCCAAGCGGCCCAAGGTTTTTCCTTCGGCGTTCACAAGATGCCAGGTTTCTTTCACTTCGGTTGGGTTTTCAAGGTACGTCGTCATCGTCTTCTCCGCTTCCCGCAACAATATACGCTTTGAATAGATCGCTATACTTCTTGGGCGCCGATATTCTTTGTTTCGAGCTTGGCCAGCCAGGAATCCAAATTCTGACCGCTGCGCCGTCTCCAGACATCCTGCGTGACATAAATCGGAGCATGGCAGCGAAGGGCTAATGCGATGGCGTCGCTGGGTCTGGCATCGATGGTCCGCGTTACTCCTTTGTTCTCAAGGTAGACGGTGGCGAAGTACGTGCTGCTTTTGACGTCCGTCAAGACTACTCGCTCCGTTTTGACTCCGAAGTGCTCACCGAAGTTCTTGATCAGGTCATGACTCATTGGCCGTGGTGTGACCGAAGTATCCAAAGCTCGCCGGATCGACTCGCCCTCCGAGGCACCAACCCACACCATGAAATTGTCCGGTCCCCCATCAGTGCGTGCGAGGACGACGATTCTCGTGTCCGTGTTCGAATCTTCTACGACCCGACTGACCGAAAGTTCGATCAGAGGTTCTGTTGAAGGGGGGCTCTGCTTTTCCATGACTACAAGCCGTTTCCTAGGAGTCTAATTTCCCAAAGTCTTCCGGTTTCAAGTTTTCCAGCCACTGATCGAGTTCCTCGGAGCTTTGCTTCCGGATAACCGACTCATTAGCGAAAATCGGAGCCTGTGATCGAAGCGCGAGTGCGATGGCGTCGCTGGGTCGGGAGTCGACAGTATATTCCGAGTCTTCGTACGTCAAATGTACCTTGGCAAAGTACGTGTTTTCGCTCAAGTCAGTGATGACCACGCTGATGACTTTGGCGTTGACCGCATCGAGGTACGATTTCATGAAATCATGTGTCATCGGACGGGGCGGGGCTACGTTCTCTAGGGCCAGACTGATCGAACCTGCCTCTGATTTTCCGACCCAAATGGGGAGCATCTCCGCCTGATCCTCATCCCGCAGAATCACAATATACGCGTTGTTATAGGGATCGAACATCAATCCCTTGACCTGCATTTGCGCAATCATGCCTGAATCCCCGCTCCCCTTCTTTTTCCCAGCGCTTCGGGAAAAAGGAGTGTGAAAAAAAAGTTTAGCACTTCTGAATTCGTTATGTCAACGAAACTGGCGGCAACACAGGGGAAATCTCTACGGTCCGAAGTTGTCGTTTCACAAACAAGTCCCGCTGCATCCGCTCGATCAAACGTTCGGCGGGCGGTAGTTTTCGGCAATCTTCGACGAGTCTGTCTGTTCACCCAATTTCAAAAATGCTTTCATCTGCTTTCGGACGAGCTCACGCCCGCTTTCATCGCCAAGATTGACTTGGTACTCATTGATGACCATCACTCGCATCCCTTCCCACTTCTTCCAGCAGCCCGTGCAGACCTTGGCTTTGATTTCCGCTTCGAGTTTGCCGAGAAACAGGGGAGTGGCGATGGCTTCTCCCGTTTGTCCACAGGTAACGCACGCGACCTCTGCCATATCCGCGAGCTCCTTTATCGTCTTGAGCAGCAATATGCCTTCTTGTCTTGGCCTACGTCACTATGGGCATTCTATCAGACACATTGATATGAAGAAAAGGGGCGATGCCGATTGACCATCTGAAGGCGGCATGTTAGAAAAGCACCCCGCCGCAAACCATCTGGAAGATATGCCCGGATGGCGGAACTGGCAGACGCGCCGGACTCAAAATCCGGTTCTCGCAAGAGAGTGGGAGTTCGACCCTCCCTCCGGGCACCACATAGACGAGATAGACGAGGGCCCATTCGATGGTGGTTGTCATCGTGCCTGTGACCCAATTGGGAGGAAAGCCTCTTGACAGGAATGTATCATTGCCCTATGGTACCTGCGTGTTTCGATGTTAGCACTTGTCTTCTGTACGTGGTCACTCATAACGAAACTTGTTGTTCAACTCGACACAGCATCATTTTCGACACAGCATCATTTCTAACTCACAAGGAGGCAGCACATGCGTAAAGTGTTGGCACTAGGAGCCACAATTCTTCTTCTCGGCTCTGTGAGTGTGGTAGTAGCCCAAGAACGTTTGCAGCAATCAGCTGGTGGGTCAGCTATGGGCGTTGGAACGGGGGTTGGGGACATCTCCGGAAGTGCAAACCGTGTTCAGGCCTTTGATCGAAACGCGTTCCTGGATCGGTTGTCACAAGCCGAAACCGTCCATGGCCGCGTGATTGGCGTCGATCTTCCAGGCCGGAAAATTCATCTGGAGGGCGGCGGCAGTTCACATGATGAAGGCCGTGCAGGTGGCGGTGCGATGAACTATCGCACGTTCTACTTCGATGACCGTACAAACATGGATCAGATTCGTGTTATCGAGTCAGGCGACGACGTGACCATCCAAGCGATTGAAGAAACATCAAACGCTCAGCCATTTGGGACAGGGCGAAAGATTCTTCGGGAAGTGACTGTGCTCCGAGGTAATGAGAAGTTAGCAGGTTTCGGCGGGCTGGGTCAGCGTCCGAATCCAACGACCGAGCGAGCCATTGAGACCAACAGCGGTGGGATCACGGGCGGTATAGCCGGCTCGGTTCTCCCTGGTAAGGTTGGCGGGACTGTAGATACGACGGTCGGTGAGTTCACTGGTGCGGCTCCTTGCTGGAATTGTGAGCCGCAACCAGGCTGGGGGTATGGAGCTCAAAACAAGTCCGACTATGGAACAGATACAGCGAAGCCAAACCTCGTGAAGGGTCTTCAGTAAGCGGTTTGCCAGACTGGGTTTTCTGAAAGGGGGCAGCTTCAGCTGCCCCCTTTTTTTGTCAAAATACCGAGGTCGTATACTTGCCGGGTCCTACATTCCTTGATAGGGTGACTCTCCTGAACGAGGCCGGGCGGGATCGATTCAGACTGGGGTTTGGTTATGGACGAGAATCGTGAGCAGCCGACCTTTCCAGCGTCTGACGTGGAGCTTGATCTTCGAGGGGTGATTTGTCCCTACAACTTTGTCAAGACGAAGCTCAAACTCGAGACGATGAAGCAGGGACAGCTCCTTTCGGTCTTGTTGGACGATGGAGATCCTATCCGGAATGTTCCTCGCAGCGTGGAGAACGAAGGTCATACGGTCCTGGCGCAGGAGCGGGTCGATCAGGCCTACCGAGTGCTGATTCGCCGAGAGGAAAGCGACTAACTCCATCCGCTTTTATTTCATCCCATCGTGTCTGCTTCCGATCGTCCTACTTGCTGTCAGGATGAGCGTGATCTCCTGTGTCGTTCTGACGCCTTTCAATTTCTGTTGTACCTGGCGCACGGTCCCCCGAATGATTCGTTCGTCTGGTTTTGTAACGTTACACACGAGAACGATAAAGCGTCGAGGGGCGATCTCGGCGATCGTTCTCAAGGCAAGCGGGAGGGATGTGGGCGTACAGAATGCAACGGTTGGGGCCTTGCTGTTCAGGCACTCGGAAAGGCAACGTTTCATTCTAAACTTTGTTTCTGGCAGTCGTCCTTGAAAGAAAAAGGAGTCACAGGGGAGTCGCGGCAATCCCATGGTGTGAGAGGAGGTGTTGAGTCGCTGCGGGGTTTTCTGAGGCGATGAGGTCGGCTTCGCCGAGAATCCGTAGCGCGCGCAGTGTGATATCATCGAGATGGCCGATCGGCACCGAGACGACATAGAGGACTCCAGACTTGGTAGGTCGATCATTGGAAGTCATCTCAGTACCAGCGTTTTGTTGACTCCATTCTCTCTCCATCGATATAATTTCCAATTCAATTCGTCGAAAGCGATTCTCTAACCACGTACGGCAGGGACATTCCCAATGGCAGCAGTCTGTTTCATGGTCACTATGGTCTTATATTTTGTGGCCACTGTGTCGTTTCTTGCCTATTTACTGCGGCGTTCCGAAGCCTTGTCAAAAGTGTCGTTGGGGATTACGGCTGTTGGATTCGTGTTTCATACCATCGCACTGGTGACCAGGATGGTCGACACGTCGTCATCGTCTCCCCCTAGTTTTCATGAGGCGCTGTCCTTTTTCTCATGGATGATGATCCTCGTGTTTCTGGCCGTAGAGTTTCGTCATCGGATTCACGTACTCGGATCCTTCATGGTGCCCTTGGCGTTGGTTTCTTTGATATCGGCGGCAGCCCTTCCGGAGACCGTACCCACACTCAAGCCCGTATTCAAGACCCTATGGTTCCATGTCACGCTCAGCATGTTGGGCACCGTGGGCTTCGCAGTCGCGTTCGTCGCAGGTGTGATGTATCTGATTCAGGATCGCCTCCTCAAGTCGAAACGGTTCAACGTGCTTTACAGCAAGCTGCCGGCGCTCGACTTTCTTGACCATCTCAATCAGCAGTCCATCGTCTTGGGATTTCCGTTGCTGACGCTGGGAATTGTGACCGGAGCGATCTCAGCCGAATTTGCGCGTGGCTCGTATGTGAGTTGGAATCCCGAACAGACATGGGCCCTCGTGACCTGGCTCTTCTATTTTGTCGTGTTGCTGGGGCGGTTGACGGTGGGATGGCGGGCCAAGCGGGCGGCCTATTTGACAGTGATTGGATTTGCCTGTGTGATTCTCACCTTGGTGGGGGTGGTGCTCAAAGGACACGGAGCCCTGTCGTGAGATGCATCTGATTGTTGTTGGCTTAAGCCATAAGACGGCGCCAGTTGAGATTCGTGAGAAGCTGGCTGTTCCTGACAGCCGTTTGGGCGAGGCCCTAAACCGGCTCTGTTCCTATCCCGGCGTGAAGGAAGGCGTTCTTCTGTCGACCTGCAATCGAGTCGAAGTCTATTCGGTTGTTGACGACGTCGAGGCCGGGTATGGACGCATTCAGGAGTTTCTTGCCGATACCCATCTGGCCCTGTCCTCCGAGCAATTGACGCCGCATCTCTACTGGCACACCGGGGATCGGGCGATCGCCCATCTGTTCAGAGTGGCGGCGAGTCTTGACTCGATGATCATCGGCGAGTCCCAGATCTTGGGACAGCTCAAGGATGCGTTTGAAATCGCGCTGGCGCATAAGACGACCGGCGTGATCATGAACAAGGTTGTGAAGAAAGCCATCTCAGTGGCGAAGCGTGTGCGGACCGAGACAAAAATCTCGGAAATGGCCGTGTCGGTCAGCTATGCGGCAGTCGAACTGGCCAAGAAAATCTTCTCAAATCTAGAAGAAAAGACAGTATTGCTGGTCGGTGCCGGCGAAATGGCTAAACTGGCGGCGCGGCATCTGATCGCCCAAGGTGTGCGCCATGTCCGCATTACGACGAGGACACCGCAACATGCGATTGATCTCGCCGCCAAGTTCGGCGGGACGCCGGTGCCATTCGATCGGTTCAAGGATGAGATGGCCTCGGCAGACATTGTGCTGGTATCCACCGGCGCGGCGCACTATCTCGTCGGTGCAAAGGATGTGCACCGTGCGGTGAAGGAGCGCGGGAATCGACCCATGTTCTTGATCGACATCTCCGTTCCGCGCAACATCGATCCAGCCGTGCGGCATGTGGACAATGCCTTCCTCTTCGACATCGATGATCTGAAGACGCGGGTTGAACGGAATCGAGGGGAACGTTTAAACGAGGCTGAAAAAGCCGAACGGATG
>JACPZN010000300.1 GCA_016195505.1 Nitrospirota bacterium
CCGACAGCAAGCAGCAGACCATAGCAAGGGACAGTAGATGTCGCATCATCGTGTTGGGGGCTTGAGCTGTTCGGCGAGCACCGGAAATTTCGCACTTCCTAGACCGATATTTCCGTTGGCGGGGTCGGCTGCCACGACGCGGAGGGTAATTCCGTCCGGCGCGTCCTTTGGAAGGGGAACGAAAAATGGTGCTTCGAAACCGGCTCGGGTTTCATTGTAGAACAGCTGCAACCGCTCAAGCACGCGGTTGCCGATCAATACTTCGCCATAGATCTGGACCTTTCGAGAGTCCCAATCCCCATGTGGACGGACCAGGGCTCCGGACAATGTTCGAACCGATGCACGGAGAACAACATCGTCTTTTGCAATCAGGGACTCGCCTGATTTCGGATGTTCGATCTGGACGATGTATCCAAAGAGATGAAGGACAAGACCATCGCCGGTCATGTCTTGTCCGGGAACGAGCCATACGGTAGTGGCGGCGCGCTGGGACGATGCAGGGTAGGCGAGTGGTCCTTCTGCCGCAATCTCCACGAGAATCGGATGGGTCAACGATAAGGTGGTCGTGAACGCGGCGGAGGGGCGAGAACTATAGATCGGTTCTCCCATCATACGGGGTGTCCGCATGATCTGATTCTGATCCCCCGCGTCACCCTGTTGCAGGCCTGCGGCGAGGATCTTCCCGCTGGCGGCATCCGTAATGGTGACGCGAGCCCCGCCCATGTCCTTGCCCAGCACCATCGATCCATGCGCCACGACTCGAACGAGAATAGTCGTGGGCTTCGGCTCGTTCAGGTGCGGGTTCGGTGGTGAAACTGTTTCAGCCGGGATGGCGAGGCAGGGCAGTGGAATCAGGAGGATTAAGAGGAGAGAAAGAAGGCAAAGCCTGATACTTACGTGATTCATTTCACCCTGGTGCCGGGATCGACTTCTTCCAGGATAGTCACAAGGCCACGAACCTCACTATCACCTGCGGCCAGGACCATCCCTTGCGATTCAATGCCCATGAGCTTTGCGGGCTTGAGGTTGGCGACAATGACGATCGTCTTGCCGATCAGCATCTCAGGTTCGTACTTCTTGCCGATGCCTGCGACGATCTGTCGTTGCTCCGCTCCGTCGCCAAGACTGACTTGCAGCTTGAGCAACTTCTCAGACTTGGGGACACGTTCGGCAGCAATGACCTTCGCGGTCTTGAGTTGAATTTTCATGAACTCATCGATGGTGATCTGAGCTGGGGCAGTCGCTGGTGTCGCCGGAGTTGGAATTGTGGTCGTCGTCGCTGCGGCAGAAAGTGGCTGTGGTGGTATAGGTGATTCACTCACGGGCTTTGCTCCTTGTGATGTCGATTCGATTCGGGGGAACAACGACGTGCCTTTACGGATGGTCGTGCCTGGGGCAAGGCCTCCCCATTCTACGCGTTGTCCTAGAATCGGAGAGTTGAAATCTATCGAGAGACCAAGTTGGTGGCTCATGGTCTGTGCACTTGCGGGCATAAATGCGTATGTTGCGAGGCTTAAACACCGTAACACCTCAGCCATGTGAGAGAGGACGGTTCTCAGTTGATCTGCGTCGCTCTCGTTTTTAGCAAGGGACCAGGGGGCGGTTTTGTCAACGTATTGGTTGGCAATCTGAACGACTTGCCAAATCCCTTCAAGTGCTCTGTTGAATTCCAGTTGTTCAAGATGACGCGGTAACAGGTCGTTGAGAAGCGTGACTGTTGCTTGCTGCAGGTCACGCTCAGCCGCTCCAATATTCCCTGAAACAGGCACCCTTCCTGACTGAGTGCGTTCGATGAGAGTCAATGTACGGCTTAGGAGATTCCCCAGCCCATTGGCGAGATCACTATTGATGCGCGTGATCATTGCCCCTTGGGAAAAGTCACCATCTTGTCCAAATGGGACTTCCCTGAGAAGAAAATAGCGAAACGCATCGGCACCGTATTTGTCGATCATCTTGTTCGGATCGACCACATTGCCGCGGCTCTTCGACATTTTCTCGCCGTCGACCGTCCACCAACCATGTGCGAAAATCATTTCTGGCAATGGCAGATTCAACGCCATCAGCATGGTTGACCAATAGACAGCGTGGGTGGTGAGGATGTCTTTTCCGACCAGATGGACGGAGGCCGGCCAGTATCGATTCTGTGATGGAGCCTGGGGGAGATAATCCAACGCCGAGATGTAATTCACGAGGGCGTCGAACCACACATACGTGACGTAGTTTTTGTCAAAGGGTAACTCGATGCCCCAGGAGAGTCTTGATTTGGGTCGGGAGATGGAAAGGTCGCCGAGCTTCTGCGTGGTCAAGAATCCCAAGACTTCATTGC
>JACPZN010000302.1 GCA_016195505.1 Nitrospirota bacterium
CTCCGTCGAGAAACGAAATGCGCCCTCGGTTCCTCGAAACTCCATTTCCAGGAAATCGCCGGCGCCAGCCGAGATCCTGCTGGCCACAAGTGTCCCAATCGAGTTACTTCGAGTTGCATGGACTAGGACTGTTGTGCAAAGGTCCGAGTTCTCAGGTACGTCGGAAAATCCGCCCGCCTGACGGGCGGCGGTAACTTCAATATCGGTGCCCAGGAAGGCTATCGCCAAACTGAACGCGTGGCTTCCGAGGTCGGAGATGGCACCTCCGACCGGCGCGGACTGCAGGCGGGATTGCCTGACGTCGCGATACGTCTTTTCGAGGTAAGCCCCATGCAGGTATCTTATGTGGAAGTGCACAGGGGAACCGAAGAGACCTTCTTTCAACAGTCGTAACGCGCGACGGACAACGCCCATCTGAAGAAATTGAAATCCGACCTGTACTGTGATCTCCGGCGGGAGGTTTGCCGCAATATCGGCTATTTGAGATTCTTCATGCTGCGTCATGCAAATCGGCTTTTCGACATAAATACGCCTTATGCCGACAATTCGCAAAGCGGATCTGAGCTGTTGGAAATGCCCGATACTGTCGCCTAGAATGAAGACGGTGTCGATGTCGCCGCAACGCCAGAAGTCTTCTAAGACGAGGGCTCGATCAAAACCGTGTTGAGTAGCGAAGATTTGAGCTCGCTCAGCTTGATGAGATGCCACTACATCACGAATCCTCGACGGCAGGTCGTCGTAGTAGTGTGAAAGTGCATCCATGACGTAAGCGTGTGCTCGCGCTATAGTTCCCGTACCGATAAACGCTATCCGGTGTGCTCGCACATCAGATCCTAGTCTTGATCAAAATCTTGAGCGTTCTCGCAATGTCAGAACCGTGACTCGGATCGGATACACCTTCTGGAGCGAGCATCGCTTCAACCGCGTTAGGAAAAGTCAATGTATCCTGACGCGGTCCGAGGATAGACATTTCTGAAGCAGCCAAACCAAGTATCTCAGCATTTTGAACGCGGTCATAGTGCCCATAGTAATGGTCCATGAGTTCCATGGCAGACCTTTGAACATCGTCGAAGGTGTAGCCGCTCGACCCGATCAAGTGATGGAGTAGCCCTAGGCTAGAGCGAGCGTTGACATGGTCTTCCTTTCGGTGGAAATCCTCCAGGGAGTGCCCGACGTGCCGCCCGTCGAGAGCACTGGTGTTGATCCCGGCGAACAGCACTACTGTTCCATCGGACTCGGTGGCGGCAATAGCTGCGACATTCGCCTCTAGATCACTGGATGCAACGAAGCTAACGCCAGTTTTCGATGACCCCATGTCGCTGAGGGCTCTGTCAACGATACCAAGCCCTTGAACAACTTCCCGTCGCTCCAGAATTGGTTCGACCCCCCAAATCTCTACCAGCGGCCAAAACCGTCGCACGGCCAACGCGGCGAGGCAGCCCATGTCCACGAGGGGCAATGCGTCGTCAGGAAAGTTTGAGTCCATGGGCAGGATGCATTGGTAAGGGAAGCTCATTAGTTCCGCGAGAACACCATGCTCGTGAAAGCCGAGATGTTTCATCTCCGGGCACAGGTTTTGCATGTAACGGTGGCATTCCTGGCAAGTTTGTTTCCCACAAGAGAGGTGTGGCAACACAACCACTTTCTGACCGGCCGTGAAGGTTTCATGCCATGGGCCCGGATCAACAATGAAACCGCCACCCTCATGCCCTAATACGTGACCGACCGGTCGAGGTGGTTTCTCCCCCGCCAATACTCGCCGATCCGACTGGCAGATGCTGACACGAGTAAGCCGAACCAGCACATTTGCGCCGTTACGCAAGGCGGCGAAGTCTTCGTGGTTGCCGTCGCGAACCACACCACGACGCGGCTCTGACGGATTTGATCTCCACCAGTCCCGACGAGAGGAATCCTCCAACACCGGACAGGGACCAACCGCCGGTGTCAGCGCCTTGGCCCCGACAGCTGCCAGAACGGCAGATCCGGCCGGCGGCATTCCGAATTCACCGCGAAGCAGGCGCTCAAGCGCCAGTTGCCGTTCCGACGAAGAGAGGGTCGCCTGCTCAAGCGCTTTGTCGCGCCGAACGGTATCCATGAGACCGACGCGATTGACGCCGGGAATCAAAACCCCAGTCAAAAACTCAAGTCCTGCCACGCGCTGGTCTACAGCCTCGCAGTACTCCTGATCGCGCGGCACAAGTACCGCCCGTGATGACGAGCTGGGAGAGTTTTGAGGTGAAACGATCAGATTATAAGGGATTTCCCAATCGTTGAATTTCCGATGAAGCCTTTCGACCGTTTCCGCGACATCTGCAGCTTTCCCTTCCGCCACAAGAGCGTA
>JACPZN010000303.1 GCA_016195505.1 Nitrospirota bacterium
ATGAGTGATGGGTGATGGGTAGTAAGAAAGGCATGACACAATTGAGCGGCAGACCTCTTCTTGGGATCACGATGGGGGATCCAGCCGGGATCGGCCCCGAGGTGATCGCGAAAGCTGTTGCTGGACGGGTGTTGCAGAAAGTCTGTCGACCAATCGTCATAGGGTCGTTTCCCGTGATGGAGCGAACGATCAGAGCGCTTAAGCTGAAGCTCAAGGCTGTTCGTGCGGACGGTCATGAAACGCTGCCGGTGCGCGAGAAAATAGTGGCAGTGCTGGATCCGCTGGAGACTCCGCTGGGAAAATTCACGCCTGGCATTGCGGCAGTAGAAACGGGCGCTGCCTCGGTCGCCTTTATCAAAAAAGGAGTCGAACTGGCTCAGATCGGTTGCATCGACGGAATCGTCACGGCGCCCATCAATAAGGAAGCCATCAATATGGCCGGCTGTCATTACCCAGGCCATACGGAACTGCTGGCGGATCTGACCCAGGCGAAAGAGTCCGGCATGATGATCGTGGGGGGGCCGTTGCGCATCATGTTCGTCACTACCCACGTCGCGATCAAAGATCTCTCGTCGCAGCTCACCCAGACGAAAATCGAAAAGGGGATTCGCTTGGCCCACCTGGCGCTCACGCAACTCTATGGAATCAAAAATCCCAAGATTGGCGTGGCCGCGTTGAACCCGCATGCAGGTGAACACGGATTGTTCGGTGACGAAGAAGTCCGCGTAATTCTGCCGGCGGCACGTGCAGCACAGGCCCAAGGAATTCTCGCCAGCGACCCTCTCCCGGCTGATACACTGTTCGGCAAAGCAGTAAAAGGGCAATACGACGGAATCGTCGCCATGTATCACGATCAAGGGTTGATTCCGCTGAAACTCGTCGCCTTCGGCACCTGCGTGAACCTGACGGTTGGTTTGCCGATCATCCGGACCTCCGTGGATCACGGGACAGCATTCGACATCGTCGGCAAGGGCATCGCCGACTCAGGAAGTTTGTTGGAGGCGGTGAAGCTCGCAGCTAGACTAGTTACCCGGCGTGGGTGAACAGTTTGTCTGGTTTGTTTTGTTTATTTGGTTTGTCTCGTTCGAAATTCAGTCAACTAAGCAAACCAAATAGACAAGATCAACCAGACAGACTGCAAGGAACAGGAGCATATCAATGACCAATCAACCGGCTTCGACGCTTGAAATACTTCAGCGGCAATTGAAGGAATTAGACGAGCTAGCCAAGCAGACGCTCGGAGATCTGAATACAGTTGCCGGCACCGAGCGAGTGGCAAAATGGAAAGCTCGCACCGTCGCACTTCTCATTGAAGCCATGGGTCAGAAGGAAGGGCAGAAATTTTCCGCAATTCACCCTGGACCATCCTTTACTAATGACATGGTCGAAGAGTTTACCGACTTGATCGACTGCTATCGCACGCCGTTGGCGGCTTTGGCCAAGCAACTGGCTCAGGCTCCTCGTCCCTCCACAGGGAGCTAGCGAGTGGGCATCTCCGATCCCCCACCCGCGATCAAACGATTCGGCCAGAATTTTCTTGTCGACCCCAACATCGTGCGCAAGATCGTGACGCTGGCTGAGCTGGGTCCGAGCCACACTGTCCTAGAAATTGGACCGGGGCGCGGCATCCTCACGGAGGCGCTGTGCACATCGTCGGGTCGCGTGACGGCGATCGAAGTCGATCCACGGCTCCACGCCTACTTATCAGAACGACAAGCCGAGTTTCCCAATCTCAGCCTGGTTCTCGAGGACGCGATGATCTACCCGCTCGAGAGCCTTCCAGTCGGCACGGTGGTCGTGGCCAACCTGCCGTATTATCTTTCGACTCCCCTCCTCTTTCGGCTCCTCGACCAGCGCGATCGATTTTCGCGCATGGTCCTCATGCTGCAAAACGAAGTGGCAGACCGCCTCGTAGCGAAGCCAGGCAGCAAAGACTACGGCGTGCTCTCCGTCATGGCGCAGTACGCTGCAGATATCACAAAGACATTCAGAGTCTCAGCCCAGTGTTTCAGACCAAGGCCCGAAGTTGGCTCGGCGGTAGTCTTGTTGCGAACGAAAGAACGGAGAGAACTGAGCCGTGAAGAAGAACCCAAGTTCGCCGCACTGGTAAAAGCCGCCTTCGCGCATCGGCGCAAGACGTTGGTCAATTCGCTCAGGGACGAAGGGTATGATCCGACCTCACTGACAGGCGCGCTTCAGTTACTCAGTCTCTCACCAACTGCCCGCGCAGAAATCCTTTCAGTTTTGCAGTTCATCGAATTGAGCCGCCAGATTACCCTCTGACGCTAGGGATTTGTTCGAGATCTGTTGGGGGAAGACTTAACGCTACACCACATCCGCGTCTAAACCGCCGTTGTTTTGACGAACCAACTCCCAACGGCTACTCTCAGTATCATGGAGGTAATAATTCTTGGCTCAGGTTTAATATTCCTATTCATACTCGTGCAGCGTAAGCAATGTACGAAGGGTATGTATCGCTTCGTACTTTGTGCCGGAAGCGCAAGCGCATTAATTGGTGTCATCGGATTCGTTATCGGCATTCGTGGGCTCGCTTTTGGTATGCATCGAGGTCCAATCGACGCAATCTTGACCACTCTTATGGGTCTCGCCCTGGCGGTAGGCGGTTACCTGCTTGCCCGCAGAGGGCTAGGCTCATTGAACCTAATGAGGTGAAAGATTGCATCGGCCTCTAAAGTAGCCTAGCTCGACGAAAAGTCTTGAACATCCTCCACTGCATGGAGCCAACATTCAGCCTGTCAGGTGTGCCGCAGATGGATTTTGAAGATGACGCGGCGGCTTCTGTCGCGGTCCGGTAACCACACTGCATTGTGTAGAAGGTCCTGTCTGCCGCGTCCATTCGCGGAAGTCTTTTGCTGGAAACATTCGTAGGCCCAGGGCGAGCGAGCGCGAATTACTTCCAACCCCTTCACCAAGACAGCGAACGAGCGATCCTGGCTCAGCTTTAAATTTCGGATGTCGTCACCCTGGTCGTCGGTGTGGCCTTCAATCACAAACGATTCCACCTCCTGTCCCTCCGGACCGCAGATCATCGTCGCGTAGTACGGCATGGTCTTGGCCAGGAATTCCTCAGCTGGTGGTAAGAGGGTACTCTTGCCGAACTCAAAATTCAGGATCGCGTCTGGAACGACGATGCTCAGGACGTGTGGACCTGCGCTCTTGGTTTCGACTGCCAGGTGGTGCGGTTGAAGCTGATGTTCCAATTCTGTGGTGACGGTACTTTTCGGGCTTGGCGGCTTTGCATTCCGATCTTCAACGCGGGTCACGTAGGCCGCCAACAGCAGAATAAAAATCACAGCAAGCGAGGTCGTGAGGTCGGCGATCCCGCTGGCAAACGCGGACGATCCTTCGGACGGTTCCCGCCCGAACACCGACTTCATTCGGCTCCCGCCTTATCGCCTAAACCTCGTTTCAAGCCCGGGATCCTCCATCCGCTCCTGGCCTTTCCTTGCCGAAGCGGGTTGGCTGTCATGGAAACTGGACGATCACCGTCGAGGCGGTCTCTGACCTGGTCGAACATTCTATCCATCTCCGATTGAGAGAGCTGCAGGGGAAGGCGCTGCTTTTTCATAGAATGTTTAAGATCTCGAATTGCCTCCAGTAGGGGGTCAAGCAGCAGTCGCAATGCCTTCTGTATCCCTTTGCCAATGTCAGAGGCCAGCTCATCTTGCTTTGATAGGCCGTTCCTCATGCTGAGCGCTGCGAGTGATTGGGACACGGATGTCAGCGCTGCAACGGTGGACGGGTTAGGAAACTCCTGCCGGAGGGCTGGTAATTTCTGCAGGGGATTTCACGTACTCTCACGAGGCCGCGTTATAGAAACATAAGTTTCTTTTGGAGTACATGGACCTGGTGTATTATCGACTCGTCATCACCAAGGTGAAGGGAGCGGCGTTGTGCATTTTGTCCGGATCGGAAATCGTGCACTGAACCTTGATCGCGTCTCATATTGCGAAGTGCAGGTCTGGCACGACGCAGTATCGGTCAAGATTTTCATGACCGGGACAGCGAACAATACGCCGGTCGTCCTTAACGAAGAAGAAGCGAAGCAGTTCTGGAAGTACATTGAGTATATTGCAGAGAAGCCTGTTTAATTTGGGCTGGGTTCAACGATGCCCTCCTTCCCCTCCCCTCTTCCTGATTCCCTGACATTAGCGCACAAAGGTTGGGCTTTCCTCGCGCTCAATAGGGTTCATCGCCTGACTCGTCCGATAGTCTCGGTAGAACCCCATAACCTTCTTCACGTAGATCCTGGTTTCCTTGAAAGGGGGAATCTGACGATACCGATCGACTTTTCGCTCCCCCGCATTGTACGCAGCCAGAGCAAGCCTAACGTTGCCATGAAAGCGATCGAGCAGGTAGCGAAGGTGCCGCGCCCCACCGGCAATGTTTTCTCTCGTGTCGTAGAGATTTCTTACCCCATGCCGAATGGCCGTCTCCGGGATGAGTTGCATGAGGCCGACCGCGCCTGCCTTTGAGATTACGATGGGATTGAAATCCGATTCCGCCTTAATGACGGCCATCAGCAAGGCCGGAGAAAGGCGATATTCCTGAGCATATCGAGCGACCGCGTCTTCCAACTCTTGATCAGACACAGACGCATGATAGCGATGCTTCTCGGTGATCGGTGCGAACTTCCGATCGTTGGGCACATTGGTCATATAGACGGTACCATTCGGGCTGACATAGCGATAGATTTCTCCGTCCGCAAACACCGCTGGAGCGGCTGTCGCAACAAGTATCAGCACGGAGCAAGCACGGACTCCTATTTCCCGAGATAACACACGACCGATCATGACCTTCCGCTCTACTCGTCTGTTTACCACTTGCTGGGTCATCAAGTTTACGGTATTCATTTGTGATTCCTCCCGATCAGAAGCCACTTGGCATTTGTCGCCGGCCCATTTGGAGAGCTCAACCACACGAGGCCTTATTGCGCAGGTTCTATGCCATTTTTCAGCAGGCAGAAATAGAATGTTTAACCTTAAATATCAACTAGTTATGATCATTCTATCAGCCCGACTTCTGTAGGGGAATAGAGTGGGTCTCACCGCGCGTTTTGTCTCACCTACCGCACTTTGGCGCACTATTTTTTCTCCAGGATTCTCTTGGCGCGATCATGTCAACAGGTCACGAAACGTCGATTGAGCCCGACCGCTATGTTATCCTGAAACAACGCTCCAATAGATGCATGGAGCTTGTGAAATCACTCAGATGTTCAGGAGACGATTTCCCATGGAGATAAGAAAAGTAATCCGGCAGCTATCTGGGCTCTTTCTCATGATGTTGCTTGTTACCGGCTGTGCCGACGAGTTTCTTCTCTTTCATAGGACGTCCGGGGACCCTATCCTCATCTCACGACGAGCGTATACATCCGACGGATGTACCGAAAAGGTGAAAGAAGATGCGGCTCGTATGGGCGTCACCTTGCGCTATATCCATGTACGAGGAACGATTGTGGGTCGCTCGTTACTCTGGCCATTCGAACGGGGATACGCCTGTGAAGGTGCGATTGGCCCCGAACAAGTCCCAGCAGGGTTCTACCCAATAGGGACACAGATCGTTTCCCAGGGTTCATAAGCCCCATTATCATTCCGTATTCCGTCGATATCCGAGTTTCTCCCTTCCTAGGGACGATCCGAAAAAATACCCTCTTTAACCGCTTTTGACCTGTTGACAATACTGCCCCTAGTACAGTAATACTCCGCCGCCACACTCTGTTGTGGGTCAGCTACAAACCTTGTTCTGCTCGCTCCGTACGGTGCTGAAGGGAGGTGAAATCGACTACTTGGCAAGGCTTTCCTGTCAGGCCATTCGAAAAAACTCAACGCAACAAACGCTCCGCATGGCCGTATGAAAGTTCATTGAAATTGAGATGGATTCAGAAACGCTAACGGATCAAATAAAGGAGTAGAAATGGAAGACCTCGTGATAGAAGAAGAGGGCGCATCATCCGCACTAAAAATTACCTTGGGTGATTTTCTTGTTTTCATCAATTGGATGAACCAAACGGAAAAATCCCTTGATCGGGCTGAAGCCTTGCCTGCTGTGCCTGACCTGGATTCAGGAAAAGTTCGAGGGTGGATTCAATTGGTTCAACGGCTGGAAGAGCGCTTTCGACGGAGCGAGGAAAAGAAGCTGGCGCTTGAAGCTAATGTGATCGCACAAGAGGCACAGCTCGGTCAATTATTGTCCCACCTACATGCGAACATCGCTTCTCTCTATGAGAACCTCGGACAGGCACAGAAGGCCGAGGAAGTCCGTCGGCGAGCAGAAGCGCTGCACAGTAGTTAGCCTGCCTCTACCATAGGACCGAAGAGGCGACACGTTGTGTCGCCTCTTCCACGTGGTAGTCTTTCTGCTTCCCCATCTAATCCCAACTTACCATTTCCCATTTCCTTATGGCTGTTCGTCGAAAGGCTATTACCGATTCAGTAATTCTCTTGTTAAAACAGTGTCTTAAGCTATACTTACAGTGTGTCCAAAGGCGATGGGTACGTCATCAAGGGGAGATGATCAAGAATCCATGAGGATGGGATGATCAAAATCTTGTTAGTTGAGGACAGCGACGTGGATGCGCACCTGACCCAAGACATCTTGGCAGAATGGAGTATCGAGCAATTTGACGTGACCCATGTCACACGCCTAAGCGAAGCCTTAACCCACCTTGCCCGAGCACGCTTCGACGCCGTCCTCTTGGATCTTTCACTCCCTGATGGCTACGGACTTTCAACGCTCCGACAGATGCAAGCCGCCAATCCAACAATCCCCATCATCGTGCTCAGCGGATTCAGTGATCAAACCCTTGCGTTGCAGGCCGTCCAAAATGGCGCCCAGGACTATCTTGTCAAGGGGCAAGGGCAGCCGGAACTCTTGGCCCGCTCGATCCGCTACGCCATCGAGCGAAAGCGCGCCGAAGAACGCTTGACCTATCTTGCCCAATACGACCAATTGACCGGCCTCGTAAATCGCACCTTGTTCCGCGACCGGCTCGTCCAGGCCATGGCACGAAGCAAACGACTCCAGCAGCCCCTCGGTCTCATGTTGCTCGACCTCGATCGATTTAAGCCGGTGAACGACACTATGGGGCACGACGTGGGTGATCAGCTATTGAAGGCGGTCGCCGATCGTCTTCAGCAGTGCGTGCGCGAGGTCGACACGGTGGCGCGCATGGGTGGGGATGAGTTCACCATTATTCTTGAGGGTCTCTCATGTGAAGAAGACATCACCCTTGTTGCACGGAGAATCACCAAGTCATTGGCTGAACCCTTTCAGCTCCGGGAACATCAGGCGTCAATCGGAGTCAGCATCGGAATTACTGTCTACCCTTCTGACGATCACGAGATTGACGACTTATTGAAACATGCGGATGCTGCGATGTATCGCGCTAAGCAGCAGGGAGGAAGCTCATTCCAGTTCCATATTCCGAACGATTCACCCTCGTCCACCCTCTTCTCCAAACCGTCCTAATCGCTGAATATCACTTTGGGCAGGCTCAACGCAGTGCTCGAGCTCTGCTGAGGCCCATCCGGCTTATCGCCTGGAACCGACATGCCGACGATCGAATTGTGAAGCCACTACCGACCGATATCGGCGAGCGGCTGAGCTGAGATGGCATAGGCTCCGCGGGAATTCCCCTCGAGTTGATTCACCTTGGGCAGCTCCGGGGGTGCAGGATTGGGATGTGAATCAGGCGTCATCAGTATGCCCCAATGCTGGTTGTCCCTGCAGACGTTGCCCAGGATTAACCCCTCACCGTGATGGAAGAGGAGAATCCCACTGAGCATATTTCCCTCGCACTGGTTGCGTACGATCTCCGGATGACTGCCTGGGTCACGGACTGCAATTCCGAAGTGGTGATTCTCGACACAGCGATTGTCGGCGACTCGCGGTTGCGCACCAGCGAAGACAAAGATGCCGGATTCGCGATTACGACACACTTCGTTCTCCATGAATGTCGCCCGGCACTCAGGCCCGTACAGTACAACTCCTGATAGAATCCCTTCCATCACTCGGCATTGAGTGATGACGCAGGTGGAATCAAGAACGTTCAGAGCCGAGTGTTGATCGCTGCCGACATAGCGGAATGTGATGCCGGAGATTCGGCCTGCCGACACCCGCTGCAGATAAAGCGGGCCGCCGCGCCGGCTGAAGATTTGGACCAGGTCACGTCCGGCGCCGAAAAGCCGCACCGGCCGCTCGTTCACGAATACCTTGTCTTCATAGATTCCAGGGCGAATGTAGACCTGGTCTTGCTCACCTGCATCCTTGAGCGCCGCACTCGGAAGGGGATAACACCGCCTATCCTCCGCATCCACGATTAGAGTCCTCCCACCCAGGGGATTGGCCGGAACAGATTCCTCGTTCATCGTGCTCTCCCCATGAGCGGACTCTCGTTCTTACAAATGTTCCCATCGACGCTCGATCGCACAACCCATCTCGGTTTCACTCGATGCCTCGCAGCTGCCCCTTAGAATGCTAATAACCGACACTGAGCAGTGAGTACCTATACACCGCGAAGAAGACCCCGCCCGTACAATTGTGTCTCCTGAGCCGCGAATGGCACGGGAAGGCTTCACTTTCAAAGAACGCAATGGTCCAAAAGATCATGTTTTTCCTCAGTTTTCCTGTCCTGAAGAGTCTCGCGAGTGGCACACCGATTGCGAGAGGAAACCCCTGGGACCATCGCCTGAGCCGTACGGAGGCAAATCTATGACGGTGAAAAATATTTGGATCCTAACAATCATATCGATCCTCTTGTCCGCCAGTCCCTCCTTTGCTGCCCCCAGCCAGATGCACGATACGACTCGCCGCTTGTACGATCGTGTGATGGATGAATTTAAGCATCGCGACTATGAAGCCGCCCTGGCAGGATTCCGGCTCTTCATTGAGCTACACGGCCAATCTGCCTTAGCGGCCAATGCCCAATATTGGATCGGGGAATGCCAGTACCGTATGGGGCGACATAGAGAGGCGCTCAAGTCGTTTTATGAGGTCGTGTCGCGCTATCCGCTCAGCCCCAAGTTGGCTGCCTCAACGCTGAAGATCGGCCAGATCTATACAAAACTGGGCGATCACGAGAAAGCACGCATGATGTTTGATCGAATCGTCGATCAATACCCAGATAGTTCCGAAGCAGAGCTTGCCCGTAAGGCCATTGAGGCAACGGCAAGCAAGGACGATCCAATCTCTCAACCATCGGAATAGGTGGCTGGGGGCATCCGCCAATAACACAGGTGGCCCGCATGTCATTCTCTTATTCCTCTGCGGCAAGGCCCAAGAGTGCGGCTAGATCCGGAATCGTGTAAGATTTATTTGACTGCGACTTCAACTTGACCAGTTTGATCCCCGCCGCATCCAGCACTGATTCGATCACACGTTGGCGCTCCGTCTGATGGGGATGGGAAGGCGCATCTTCAATCTGCACCACCTGTTCGACTTGTCGTGACCCTGGATGCACCAACACAAAATCGACTCGTTTGAGTGCCATGTGGCTCAACACGTGGGACCGCACCTTACCCATCGCTTCGACGGACACAAACGACCAGAGAGGAACTTGAGCAAGAACCAGATAGTGATCTTGAACAGCCATCCGTATCAGATTGTAGAGAGAGAGTTCCGCCTCAGTGATCAAGGGAGCCGATGTAATGGCAACGCCGTGTGGAAGCGCGAATGCCGTGGGTTGCCCGCCCGTCTTTCTGAACATGGTACGGAACCACCAGAGCACCATCAGCAACATAGCAACGATGGCCCCGGCCAGAACAGTCTCCATCATCTATTCTTACCTTCGTCCTCGGTGCGAACGGAGCCGTGCAAGCCACCCCGGGCCACTTGGAACGATACAGCCTAGCAGTGCAGGGTGAGCCGCACCGGTGACGGTGGGAACGTTCCCACACTGTTCCGTCGCAGTCTGATAAGCCAGAACAGCGAAGGCCACAGACTCAAGCGCCTTGCTGTCCCAACCATGCAATTCAAACGTATTAACCGGCACGGGCGTGAAGACATCTGTTAGATGTGACATGATCGCCCGATTCCGGACACCGCCGCCGCCGACAATGACTTCATCGATCCCACCCTTGATCCACCGCCTAGCCGTACCGACCGCTTCGGCGGTCCATCGGGTACAAGTGGCTAAGAGGTCCTCGATTGCCAGCCGCTGCGTCTGTTGCATGGTGATCAGGTCGTCGAGCATCTTCACTCCAAATGCTTCTCGCCCAGTCGATTTGGGTGGGACCTGTGAGAGGTAGGGATGCGCGAGAAGTTTTGCCAGTAGCCTCCCGTCGACCCGGCCACGAGCAGCTAATCGCCCCTCACGATCCATAGACACCCGCCCATTCGTTGTCCGAGACATGAGTCCATCGAGCAGCATGTTTGCCGGACCCGTGTCGAACGCGACCAGCTCCCCAATTCCTGATCCCCGTGGAAGATAGGTCACGTTGCTGATGCCTCCGAGGTTCACGATGAGTCGCGCACGGCTCGGATGGCGAAAGAGCAGCGCATGGACCCCTGGCGTGAGCGGTGCCCCTTGTCCACCGGCTGCAATGTCGCGCGGACGAAAATTAGCCACGGTGGTAATGCCGGTGCGTTCAGCAATCACGGCCGGCTCGGCAATCTGGAGGGTCGAGCGAATGACCCCGACTCCGGCATCCTTGATCCCATGCGGAAGGTGATGCACGGTTTGGCCGTGAGACCCAATGAGGGCGATGTCTTCCGGGTGCAACTTCGCAGTACGAATCACACTCAGCGCAGCGTTGGCGAACCATTCACCTAAGAGTGCGTTGAGGTGGCAGATTTCAGACACGGTTCCAGAAACAGACGCAGACAGAATTCGTTGCTGGAGCGAGCGTGGATAGGGCAGCGGATGGAACGCGACCATCCGAACGCGAAGACCGGATTTCTGACGACTGATATCGACCAGTGCAGCATCTACTCCGTCGCCAGAAGTTCCAGACATCAATCCAACAACTTTCATCGCCAGGGCAACCTTTCTCAAACAGGCAACTGGAATGGGGTTTCGGGTGTGCTACGCTAATCGAACTCACGCCTGTGGTCAAGCAGACCAATGCGCATGGAGTGATAAGAAGAAAGAGCACTCGGCGGTCGCGTTGACATAGTAGGACCTGGATGTTACGGTCCATGCCCATGTTTCTGGTCGGCCGGGCGAGAAAACTGCTCACTGCGTTTCTCATTCTCATTCTATTCAGTCTGGGCATAACACCTTCGACAACAGGAGCTCGGGACCCGATTAATATCGTGGTGACCATTCCTGTTCTCAAGGATCTCGCGGAGCAAGTCGGGCGTTCCCATGTCCGAGTCGTATCCTTATTGAGCGGCTATGAAAACGAGCACACCTATTCGCCAAAACCCAGCGACTTGGTGGCCGTGCGAAAGGCTCAGTTGTTGTTCCAAATCGGCATCGGGCTTGAGGTATGGGCCGCCTCGCTGGTGAAAAATGCTGGGAGCCCATCGCTTCGCGTGGTGACGACATCCCAAGGCATCGGCTTGATTCGTGACCATGCGGACCATCATGAGGGAACGCACCAGGGGGGAGACGAGACGGGATTAGCCGGGAATCCTCATATCTGGCTGGACCCTGAGAATGTGGCCATCATGCTGCGCCATATTACCGAGGCCCTGATCACAGTCGATCCCGCCCACGCAGCAGACTTCCGAAACAATCAAGGAGCCTATCTTCAACAATTAGACCGGTTACGGAAGGAGCTTTCCGATCGAGTCAAGCGGTTATCAGACCGTCGCTTTGTCGCTCACCATCCAGCCTGGCCTTATCTCGCAAGGCGTTTTGGCTTCGACATAGCTGCGACAATTCAAATGCAATCCAGCACAGAGCCGTCAGCCCTTCAGCTGCAGTCGCTGATCGATAAGATCAAGAAAGACCGGATCAAAGTCATCGTGTCTGAGATTCAGCTCAGCCAAAAGCTTCCCGATCTCCTTGCCAAAGAAACCAAGACACGGGTGGTGGTCTTGACCACGCTACCGGGAGGTCTGCCAGGAACCGAGACCTACCTCGACATGCTCCGCTATAATGTGCTCCAATTGGCCAACGCACTGGAGAGCGCCTAGCGGTTTTTCCTCACTATCCACCTCCATCGCGTCGGAAGGAGCGCCGGGTTCCGTGCCGAACACCCAGGTACCTATCATTCGGTTTGACCACGCATCCTTCGGATTTCCTGGCGTCATTGCGCTCAAAGACATCTCTCTGTCGATCAACGCGGGCGAGTTCGTCGGGATCATCGGCCCCAATGGATCGGGGAAAACCACGCTCTGCCGAGCGGTGCTAGGGCTGATGGCTCCCACCGAGGGGCATCTCCATATTTTCGACTGCGCCTGCGATGAGCTCCGCTGTCACCATCGAGCCAAAATCGGCTACCTCCCGCAGAAGGGCGTCGTGGATCGGAATTTTCCGGTGACGGTGCTCGAAACGGTCATGATGGGCCGTTACGGGGCGTTGGGCTTGTTCAGGCGTCCGGGACATGAGGATCGGGACATTGCGATGGACGCCCTGGCCCATGTCGGGATGGATGCGCATAGGGACACTGCCCTGGGTCATCTGTCCGGAGGCCAGCAACAACGCGTATTCATCGCGAGGGCTTTAGCCCAACAACCGATGGTCTTATTACTGGATGAACCCACCACCGGGCTCGACATCACGACACAACACAACGTCATCGAACTCGTCCAGCACCTGCATGAAGAACTAAAGTTGACCGTGCTCTTGATTACTCACGACATCAATATGATCCGTTCACGCGTGGATCGACTCGTCCTTCTTAAAACCAGGCTCTATGCTGCCGGTCCTCCAGCCGACGTCCTCAATCCGGACATCCTCAGTCAGGTCTACGGTAAAGACCTTGTTATTACAGAGAGAGATCTCGTCATTGTCGAGGACTACCACCACCATCACTGAACAATTGATTTGTTTCTATGCTCGATCTCCTCACTTATGACTTCATGCAACGTTCCCTCCTCGCCGCAGCGATGGTGGGAGGGCTCTGCTCGGTCATCGGCGTGTTTGTCGTCTTGCGTGGGCTTGCGTTTGTCGGAGCCGGCACAGCCCATGCCGCATTTGCAGGCGTGGCACTGGGCTATTTGATGGGCTGGCCGCCGTTGTTGCTGGCGATTCTGTTCGGCCTAGCCACGGTGTGGATTACGGGATGGGTTGAAGAAAAGGGCCGGATGAAGCTGGATGTCTCAATCGGCATTTTGTACACCACGACGATGGCGCTGGCGATTCTCTTCATCGGTTTGATGAAAGCCTATAACGCTGAGGTGTACGGCTATTTGTTCGGCAGCGTGCTGTCGGTGACCACCGAGGAGCTGCGCGTCATCGGCGGACTGGGCGTGCTGGTCCTCAGTCTCATCCTTCTGTTCTCCAAGGAATTGTATTTTATCGCCTTCGATCAGGAAATGGCCGAGGCCTCCGGCGTCCCGGCTCGGCGTGTATTCTTTCTCCTGCTGACCCTGGTCGCCCTCACCGTTGTGGTTTCACTGAAAACCGTCGGCGCCATTCTCGTGTTTGCGATGATCCTGATTCCTGCCTCGACAGCTTATCAACTCACCAACAGCCTCATAACCCTCACTCTATATTCCGCCATCATCGGCATAATCACGGCTGTGGCGGGAGTGGTGATCTCTGCCGTCTGGGACGTGCCTTCCGGACCGGCGATTGTACTCCTCGCCACAACGGTGTTCTTCATCTCGGTGCTTCTCTCCCCCAAGAAAATGAAACATGCAGGGCCGGCTCACGCTCACTAGATTTCTTGCTTCATTTTGACTGTAGGTCTATGTGTACAGTGACTGTGTCATTGACGAGTCATTGGGTCATCCAGTGCGGCTATCTGTAGAGTTCGTTTCTCGTTTCACATTCGCAGAAAATGCTGAATCGTTTGATTTTCAAAGAAACTGATACGCGTTGGGATCATGAGGGTCCTAAGGCATAGGACTTGCGGAAATAGGGAACATCCGTCACGATGTTGTCTCCCAAATACACTAGAGGAGGAGTTTGATGCGAAGGCTAGCCTTACGACCATGGTTGCTTGGATTGTTGTTCATCAGTGCTATCACCGTAGCCACCCCTTCGAATGACGCCTGGGCGGAAGATGGCAAGCAGAATTTCGGCGGCATTGAAGCAGGAAAATGGGTGCTCGGTCTGCGGGCGGGCTTTGCCCCGCTCACCCAGGAACTCACAAGAAACGGTTCTACATCGGTCGGGCCGCTCGTGAATTTTCAAGGTATGTACAGCCTGAATACCTGGCTTTTGGTCGGCATGATGATCGAGTGGGAGCGGCATGGGATCGATCAGGAACGGCCATTTATTGACCTCGGGCACCAGGATACGGTGTCGGTGCTCCCGACCGTAGAACTTCGGCCTGTCAAATTTGGTCCAGTGAGCCCCTACGTGAACATGGGCTTCGGTGTGAATGTCAACAGCTTTGGCGAAAATACGGGCAACCGCATCAGCCCAAGCAACACCTTCGCTTGGCGCCTCGGTTGGGGCGCTGATTACATGCTTAACCGACAGTTCGCCCTTAACGTAGAAATGGCCTACAAACGGAATGATGGCCATGCCATCGTGAATGGCTCACGGAACGATGACTGGAACGCCTCGTCGTTTGGGTTTTTGTTCGGTGTGAAGACGTTCTTCTAACCTTTGCAGCGCACCAGCCCCAATCAAGATAGTCAACTATGCGAGGCTTTGAAGGAAGAGAACGCCGCACGGCTGGAGCTATTCAAGTCGACTGTGCTTGCTCCGACTCCAGACCATCCCAGTCTGTTCCTTTGAGCTGAATCCCAGCTTTTCGTAAAAGCCCGGGCGTCTGGTACAAAGCCAGAAGAGTTCGACTTTCTTGAGTCGAGGATGAGCAAGAATGCGCTGGACGATTTCGGTGCCGATGCCTTGTTTCTGGTAAGCTTTATCGACGATCACATCCCAGATGGTGGCGCGATATACGAAATCCGTCAGTACCCGTCCGAACCCCACTAGTTGATCGCCATCCCATGCACAGAGCGCTACGTCGGTATGGCGCAGCATGTCTTTCGCATCGTCGAGCGTCCTGTCCTTCGCCCAGGGCGCTTGATGGAACAGCCGAAGAAGCTGGGACGCTTCGAGTTCTTTCTTTTCGGAAAAGGTAACTGCAGGCTTGAGGGTCGGAGGCATCTTATACTAGATTATCTCCCGATCACCGGAATCCCCGCAGTCGAAGTGTACGAGGAAAACGATGTCAACGCAAGTCCGAAGCTGCCCTAAATGTTTCCAGCTCATGTGGTTGAAGCCCGATCAGTATGAAGTCCTCGACGCGGAGACAATCCGTAGCAAGTGCCCGCACTGCGGCGCCACTGTTCGATTTAAACTGGTCTCCGAAGGCGCGAACGCCACCGGACCCAAGATGGGCCACTGATGTAAATGCTGTCAGCTTTCAGCGATCAGCTCTCAGCCTGAGCATGTTCTCTCTGTAGCTCTTCGGCATCAGAAGCTGACTGCTAATGGCTGAGAGCTTCTCCGCCCAATCACATGCCCCGCCCCGCGCCATCCAGCTCCGGCTTATTGCCCGGAAGTATCTTGTGCAACGCCGTGCGGTATTCGCTGAGTCGCTTTTCGTTGATCCGCCCTACCTCAATTTCCTTATCCCGCTGCATCCGTTCCAAGTGATCGAGCACGGCCAGAAGCGGCTGCACAGCCCCCAATAGATTGCCGACTTCAAATGCTTCAAGTGATGCGACAAACGGCTCATTGAGTCCCTTATAGACGGTGCCTGTACTGTGACCTCGAACGCGCGTTACGATGTCTTCATAGTCTTCAATAGCTTCAAGCTTGGGCTTTACGCCTGTCGGCACCGCTACCAAATGGACAATCGGAGGTAGCTTAGCCGCATACGCTTTGAGCTGAGAGGTCAGGCCTCCGATCGCATCGAGAATGTCGGCTGTCTGCATGTGGCTTTTCTAAAAAATGCCCTGAGAATGTCCTAGTGGGCAGCCCGTCATGATTTCCTGCTATTCCCATCAAATGTCAACCGTTCAAGCTCCTTGGAAACAGCCTCCATGTCCGCTGGCAATGGTCTAGTGAACTCCTCGGCCTCACCGGTCGCAGGATGCTGAAAGCCGAGCGTCCTGGCATGGAGCATCACACGTGGAATCTCAACCTGTTCGATCGCGCAGACCTTTCGGCCGCCGTAGGTCGGGTCGCCGAGTATGGGATGCCCAAGCGAGGTGAGATGAACGCGCAATTGGTGTGTTCGTCCGGTCCGTGGATAGAGCAGGACATGAGCGGCTAGTTTGCCATAACGACGATCCACCTTGTATTCCGTCACAGATTCCCTAGGGCTTGTCGTGCGAGCGGAAAACTTCTTGCGTTCTTTGGAATCCCGGCCAATGGCGAGTTCAATGAGACCATGGCCTTTTTTCGGAACGCCCCAAATCAAGGCTTCGTAGACCCTGGTGATGGTATGGTGCTTGAACTGCGCCGCGAGCGCCCGATGCGCCTGATCTGTCTTGGCGATGACCATGACCCCGGAGGTTTCCTTGTCCAGTCGATGAACGAGACCGGGCCGCTCTTTCCCTCCGATGGTTGAGACCGTGCCTCCCGATGTTTGGAAGTGATGGAGCAGCGCATTCACGAGCGTCCCAGTCCAGTTGCCCGGGGCGGGATGGACCACGATACCGGCCGGCTTGTTGAGAACTAGGAGAGTGTCATCTTCAAAGAGAACTTCGAGCGGGATGGCTTCGCCCTTGAGTGCGAGGGGCTCCGGCTTCGGCACATCCATCGTGATCTTGTCGCCCGGCTTGATCTTTTGGCTGGCCCTCACTACCTGATCGTTAATCCGAATACGACCCAGCTCGATCAACCGCTGCAAGGCAGACCGAGAGATGTCCCGTTCACGGTTGACGAGAAAGACATCCAGCCGCTTCGGCTGTTCTCCCGATGTAACCACGAATACAGTGATCATGCAGTGACGCGCCGCTTTGCCCTTCCACCGTCGTAAGCTGCCATAGAGGAAGAAAGGATTACAAGGGAGCGCCGTCCCTGCATTCGTGTGGTGATCAGGCGTATGATGTCCCGAGAGGCCGACCGTGAGAAAGGAGATCCATGATGCGAAGGACCTGGATCGTGATCGGAATCATGCTGATCGGACTCGCCAACATGGGCCATTGGAGTCATGCCGCGGGCGAGCAACAAGTGGGTGATGCCGTCACCGTGCCGGTTGAGATTGTGGCGGACTACATCCACTCGGTAATCGAGGCACATCGAACCTTTTATACCATTCAGGTCGTCGAGCGGATGCAGAAGCACGGAAAGATGGTCGCTTCTGAAAACTGGCGAACGAAACATACGCTCCCATTGCCGGTCCAATTGTTGAAGGAGGCTGATGAACTTGGTGCTCTGACCGGCTCAAAGATCCGTTATCGGCTCATTGGTCTCTGGCCGATCAACAAACAGAACGCACCTGCCACCGACCTTGAGAAACAGGGGCTTGAGCAGGTCCAGAAGCATCCCGAACAGCGGTATGGCAGCATCGTCTCGGTGGGCGATGGCCGCTTTTTTCAGGCGATCTATGCCGACCGCGCTGTGACCCAGGCCTGTATCGGTTGCCACAATGCGCATCCGAGCAGCCCAAGGAAGAACTTCAAAATGAACGATGTCATGGGCGCACTCATTATCGAAATTCCGCTTGAGGAATAGGGGAGACCAAGGATCGGAACATGATGAGGGCATCCTGATAGGTCGCATCGTTCTTTCGGACCGCACTAGGGATGACGCCGAGCACACGGAAGCCGAGTTTCTCCCACAGATGCCGCGCGACTTGGTTTTCTGAAAACACGAGGTTGAAGATCACGCTGCGATAGCCAAGTTCCTTGGCATAGTCGAGCATCACGGCGCCGAGCAGCCAACCCAACCCGCGATTTCGCCATTCCGGCGCGACGATGAATCCTGCATTCGCCACGGTCCGCGCGCGCCCAGGCCAGTTTGGTCTGAGATAAAAGGCACCGAGTAATTCCGCACCCGTCTTTCGCGACCGTTCATACGCCACCACTGTGCTCTTGCCCCGAACCCAATAATCCTGAAATTCATCTTCCGTGAGCGGTCGCTCGTGCGGATACGAGGTGCCCTCGGCGACGATCCGGTCATAGAGCTTAGCGAGCAGAGGCAGATCCCGATTTCCCGCCAACACCAGTTCAACTGGCGTTTCGTCCTTCAGTTTGGCTTCAATTGGGAATTGCATGAGAGATTGGTTATGCGGAGAGCATGCCGAGAAAATGTTTTTTCAGCCCTTCTGCTTTGCCGCTTCCCAAAGACTGCCCCCATCAGCTGTCTTTACATTTTCCGGAGCCACAGATGAGTCGACCACCGTGAAGATGAAGCCCAATACTTTGGATTGCAACTGGAAATATCTCTTGTAGCAAAACCTCGGCTATCTTGATCGCTTCTTCGGCTTGCTGTTGGGTAGCGCCCAGTTGAGCCCGGTGGATAATCGCATTGCGATAATCTTGAGCTGCTTTCTTTTCTTCCCATATCGGCTTCGCGGAACCGGGACGCTTGTAGGCATGAAGATCAATACCGGTTTGGTCATGGAATGTGCGGATCAGCGCCGTCACCAACTTCTCGTTCTTTATCTTAATTATGATTTCCACGATTAACTCAGCTGCCGACTTGGTATGAAACAGACCGTGAATAATTGGGTTTAAGAACGCTTCCCTAAAACACACCTCGGCAGCGACGACTGCAAAGACGAGCGCTGCATTTGGATGGTCCGATAAAAGGACTTTGGCTTCTGAGAGAGCCTCGACGGCAGGATCTGCGACCTTGGGGTTTGCTAGATAGAACTCTTGGAGCCGCGAGTCCTTAAAATCTTTGACAATATCGTCAAACAACTCAATGTAAAACTCATCGCGCGATGAAGTGCGAAAATCTTTATATAATTCATCGATGAATCGATCATAAGCGGCATCTTGTTCATCGCAAGACATACTCGCATCCCAACTTGTTAATGACCATAATACGTTTGAGAAAAATATCCAGAATGGTTACAGGGCCGCGTTGTTCACAACTAGCACTTTTGACGGTTCCACTGTCGAAGAACCTTTTCACCATCGAATTTCAGAACGTATTCACGACACCATGTACTACCTCCATACTGGCCCACGTCAGCCCCGGTATAGCGATAAAGCCAGACTGATTCTCCGGTGCTTAAAGTTCTCTCGGCCATCGGTGGTCCAAGCTTCAAAGTGATTTCATCCTGTGTAGCTCGTCCTGTAACTTCTTCAAGATATTCCATGCGCCAAGGTGTACAACCAGCAATCAATGCGGCAGCGATGAGGAACCATCTGAGCATTGTCACTGTCCTTTCAGGCTAGTCTCTGAATAGCTGTAAGCATACGAATAAATTTATGGAAAATCGATGACCTAGACCTGACAATTCCTGGCAAGGCTTCATTCATAGCGGAAAGAATAGCGAAGAAGGGACCGCCTCTACGACGTCCAGAGTAGGCAGTCGGGCTGATTCTTACGCTATGCTCGTTTCTTTGATCGGATTTCTGACCAGGTTGCTCCTTTGGAAAGACGTCTGTGTTAGTCCGACTGCACCCGTCGAACGAGCACTTTCAGAAGTGCAGGCTCCGGGAGCAAAGGACCGGTACGGGCCTCGTTCCACCCTTACTTCTTGCGGACTATGGTAGGTGGCGATTGGACAACGTGTGGACCGGAGAGTATGCTCATGTATCGTATGATCGTGCGGGCGCGTCATGTCATGCGAGCGGGGGAACGGGGCCATGTCGGTACCTTCCCACCATCTGCCGTTCTTCTGGTGCTTCACCGGTAATAACTGCTCCTCCGCCATCCTGCACCGCTCGTTTCGCTTCATTCGATCCCTCGACTTGTTCCCGATCTCAGTTCGACATTCGGCCTTATCCCTCTGCCGTTGACGTGATGAGATAACCAAGGAGGTCATCATGACATCCTCGAACAAATTGTTGTCGGGAGCCATCACACTCACGCTGGTTTTCATCGGAGCGAATTTGAGCCTGCCTGGAACACCTACGACTCCGAGTCCGTTGGTTGGCTTTAGCCTCCCCGTGGAGACGGTCGCAGACTACGTCCATGCCGTGATCGAGGCAGACCGGGACATTTACACCAGACACGTCGTCGAACGGATGCAGTCGAAAGGGATCGTGGTTGCCTCGGAAAACTGGATGGAGAAGAACACACTCCCGTTGCCAGCCCAGTTCTTGATGGAGTCAGGTAAATTTATCGCGAAAAAGGGGATTGGCATTCGATACCGGCTGATCAGTCTGTGGCCGATCAACAAACAGAATGCCGCGGCCACTGAGTTTGAGGAGACAGGGCTTGGGACCTTCATCACGCAGCCAACCCGCCCATATGTTGGATTCGCCGAAGCCGGAGGAAGCCGCTATTTCAAAGCGATTTACGCGGATCTGGGCGTGACCCAAGCCTGTATCGGATGCCATAACGCACACCCCAACAGCCCAAAGCGGGATTTTAAACTCAATGACGTGATGGGTGGGATCGTGATCAGCATTCCACTGGGCCAACTGCCCAATTAACTGGAGTGTGACCGACGAGGGCGTTTGGCGATCTTCTGCAGGAGAAACGTCGGGAGGCGGGCGGAAATTCTTTCTGAGATGTCCGGCTTATTCCTTCAGCGCCCGGCGCAAAGCCTCTCCCAAGGCATGAAGGGAAAATCCATTTTGTAGGAAGTCCACGGCACCGAGGTGCTTCGCTCGCTTCTCGAGCACATCGTTTCCCGCACCGGTGAGGATGATCACTTGCGCGTCTGGATCGAAGCCGCGGATCTCCCGCAGTACATCAATTCCGTTCATGTCCGGCATTTTGAGATCCAGCAGCGTGACGCGGGGCCGATCTTCCTTGTACCGCGCAACCCCGGTTTTTCCGCGGGATGCAGTCACGACTTCATGCCCTTTCCCCGTCAGCACGGTGCGGAGAAGATCGAGCATCGAGGATTCATCATCGATCACCAGAATCCTGGCCATCGTCACTCCTCTGCTACGACAAATGTAGCCCTATTTCGGTTTTGTTTGAAGAGAGATGCCAGATTTCTGCAGGTCTAG
>JACPZN010000305.1 GCA_016195505.1 Nitrospirota bacterium
ATCGTACTCGTCTCCTATATCAACCAGCTGCGCCACGAAGGGAAGCAGACGGACGAGGCGATCGTCACCGGGTGCAGCCTGCGGCTTCGCCCTGTCGTCATGACGATGATGACAACCCTGCTGGGCCTCCTGCCGCTGGCGCTCGCGCAAGGAATCGGGGCCGAAGTCCAGCGGCCGCTTGCGACCGTCGTCATCGGCGGACTCTTCACCTCGACGGCATTGACGCTGGTGGTTTTACCAGCGCTCTATCGATGGTTTGCCGAAAGGGAAGCGGGGAAGGAATACGCGCCGGAATGGGTGTGAGGGGGGCGCGGCTGGAACGACCCGCCGTTCCAGCCGCTTGGAGGGGAGAAGAAGAAGTTAGAATGAGAGAGCGGCACCGTCAATCCCTTCGCTCGCAGAGGCCGCACGATCGGAATGTGCTCCCTCGATGCACACGGTCAGAGATCGACGATGCAGCTCCCCCGCTGAGGAAGATGGATGAGGGTTCGGAGGGAGCATGGGTCGCTGTTGTTAGGCAATGTGTCAGTGGGCAGCCGACGACCCTGCCCTTGCGAGGGGCGGAAACGAGCGAGCAGATTGAGGTATGGCGTCTTGGTCAGTCGAGACAGTGTCGAGGCGGGCAGACGAGAAGAAGTATTTTCTGGTACACTCGCCCCCATTATGACGAACTATCCAGGACATGTTCCCGATCTTCCGCAAGAAGTGATTGAGGCGCTATGGCGCGGGAATAGGGGCGAAGCGATCGAGCAGCTTCGACAACAACGGAACCTTGACCTGCAAGAGGCAAAGGAGCAGGTGGGACACTACATCCTTTCCCAGCCCGCTCTGCAACGAAGAATGACTGTTAGCCAATCGGAGACGCGATGGGGGGTCATGCGTTGGCTGATCCTGCTCCAGGCGATCGCGGTGGCGATCGGGTATTTCCTTTTTTTCCGAGATCAATGATGACCTTGCCTGCTGCCGGCGGGTGCCTTTTCCGGCAGACCCGCGCGCCAAGCCACTCACCCATCGCGTCCTGATTGACAGGGGTCTTGCTGAAACGTAGCCTGGACCCGCCTTTCTCCGGTTACCCTTAAGAGGGCCCCCCCGATGCTCATGTCCTGGCTGATCTTTGCGGCGAGCGCGGCGATCATCGTTATCGCCAGAACGAAGCTCAATGTCAGGCTCAGTAAAGCGGGACGCACTTTGCCACAGTTATCATGGGAGCGGATGCCCCGAAATGCCTCACCGGCATCGGATTGTGAAATGCGAGGCACGGCTTGCCGGTCTACGGAAGCTCATGGAATGACACGAAGTTCCCGATGAACCTATTTCCCAGCTTTCATGGCATCGCCGATGCTTTACAACGTGGAGGATGAGTCGAGTGAGACTTGACAGGGTCGCTTCAGTTGCTAGAGACTACGCATCGAAGTTGAGCAGGTCGTGGATGAGCATGGTTGGTCACATGTTACGACGAGTTCATGCGCAATCCGTTGCCCTGGTGGTTTTCTTCACCTTCTGTCAGGTGATCGGGACGATGTGTGCCTTGCCCGACCTCTCGGAAGCAAAAGACCCCCCCATCTTGGTAGAAGCGGGTATGCCCTGCCCGATGGATGAGACGATCATGTGTCCGCCGTCACTCACCTCGTCTCCTGAACGTCAGATAAAGCATAACCTCGTCGCGGATGTTGATCATGTGACAATCCTGCTCAATCCTGCGGTCATACTCACAGTTCCCTCGACCCTGACGCTGTGCTCCTGGAGCAGCGCGTGTTCCATTGTCCCAATCTCAATAGGTTCTTCCTCGGTCCTCCGGATCTGATCCCACACCTCCAGCTCGTTCACACACCGCTCATCGTCTGACGTTGAGCGGTGCTGACTCCATTGTCCAATGCGCTTATCTGGAGGTGCTACCGTGACACGATTACTTGTTCATATCCCGTCGTGGATCTTCGCTGCCCTCACGTTCGCTGTCGTAAGTCTCGCTCCGTTGTGGGTCAGCGGTGCGCAAGATACTGGTGGTGCTACGCGCTCGGATACCGCTGTACACACGGCACCCGGGGACGATCGGATTACTCTCCAGAGTCTCATCGAAGAACTGGTCACCCGGAGTCCCGAAATTAAGGCGGCCCGCCAGCGCTGGGAAACAGCCCAGGCCGTTGTGCCCCAAGTGAAGACGCTGCCTGATCCTCGACTCCAGCTGGGATACCAACGCATGCCGATGGTGCCGCCTGTGGTGGAAGGGGTCATGTATGGATTTGGACAGGACATCCCGTTCCCGGGCAAGCTGCGGCTGAAGGGGGAAGTCGCGCAACAGGAGTCGGAGCGGCTCGAGCAAGAATACTATGCCACCCGGCTGAGACTCGTTGCCGCGCTAAAGCAGGACTACTTCGATCTACACTTCGTGCACAAGAGCATCGAAATCGTTGAGAAGAACAAAGCGCTCTTGATGCAGTTCGAGAAAACCGCCAAGGCTCGGTACAGTGTCGGCCAAGCCGCGCAGCAGGATGTCTTCCGAGCGCAAGTCGAGATTTCACGCGTGCTTGACCGGCTGGCCGTGCTTGATCAGCAGAAAGAGAGCCTCCACGCGGCCATCAATCGTCTCTTGAATCGTCCGCCTGCCGGGCTGCTGGGCACGCCGGAAGAAGCGCACACCACGATTCTGACGATCCCGTTGCAGGAACTCAGCCGGCGTGCAGACGAGTTCTCCCCAGCGCTCTTAGCAACGGCGAAGGGCATCGAGCGTTCGGAACGGTCTGTTTCACTGGCCAAGCGGCAGTACTATCCGGACTTCGATGTAACGGCCCTCGGTATCCGAAACGACAAGATCAACGACAACGGGTATCAGGTGATGGTGGGTATCAAGATCCCGCTATTCTATGAAACGAAACAGAAGCAAGGCGTGCGAGAGGCCTTGGCGAGTCTGGAAGGAGCGCGCGAGGACTTTTCGGCGACCCGACAGGACATGCTGTTTCAAGTGAAGGACAGCTTCGTACAAGCGCAGCGCGCCGAGCGGCTGATCACCATCTTGCGCGACGCGATCATTCCCCAGGCCACGCTGGCACTGCAGGCAGCGCAAGCGAGTTATGCGGTGGGCAAAGTGGACTTTCTGACGTTGCTCAACAGTCTGTTGATCCTGCAGGACGGCCAGCTCGAACTACATGGGGAGATAGTAAGCCACGAGAAATCACTCGCTCGACTCGAGGCCGTGACCGGCGGGCCATTAGGCGGTCCGCTGTCGGAAAGGAAACCAGGGTCATGAGTCGCCGCAGTCTCCTCGGCATAAGCCTGTTCCTCGCCCTCGTGGTCGCCGGTCTCGCATGGCTGGTATCGAGCCCAACGTTCCTTCACCCGGCGGAGCCCCAACGGGACGAGATGGCCGGAATGGAGATGCCGGGGATGGGAAAGAAAGGAGAGAAGAAGCCGGCACCGGGGAAGTCCATCGGGACCGAGGCTTCCCGCGAGCCTGACGGTGTTCCCGGTATCGTGACGATTCCGCCGGAACGGCTCCAAACCATCGGGGTGAAATATCAACCAGTGGTCAGTCGGCCCCTGGAAAAGCTGATTCGGACAGTGGGCCGCGTAGCAGTCGACGAGCGGAGGCTGGCCAAAGTCACGATCAAGTTTCACGGGTGGATTGAACAGCTCTTTGTAAGCGCAACCGGGGATCATGTGAAGAAGGGACAAAAACTGTTCACCATTTACAGCCCCGATCTGCTCGCCACACAGGAAGAATATCTGTTGGCCCTAGAGAGCCGGAAGCAACTTGAAGGCAGTGACCTCCCGGAAGTGGCGCGAGGGTCTAAGGATTTGCTCGAAGCGACCCGTCATCGCCTCCATCTCTGGGACATCGGCGAAGAGCATATCCGCGAGTTGGAGCGGACGAAGCAGGTGACAAAGACACTGCCGCTCCATTCGCCGATCAGCGGGACGGTCATTAGCAAAAGTATTCTTCAAGGCGCTCACGTCGAGCCTGGCGAAGAGCTCTATACCATTGCAGATCTCTCACGCCTCTGGATCTTGGCAGATGTCTACGAATACGAACTGTCGTTCGTAAAAGTAGGACAGAAGGCGGGCGTCACCCTCTCCTATGACCCGGGCACTGTCCTGACTGCACACGTAAGTTTCATCTATCCCACGTTGGACCCGAAAACCCGCACCGTCAAGGTTCGTTTCGAACTCGACAACGCTGACGAGAAGCTAAAGCCAGACATGTATGCCAATGTCGAGTTGCGAGTGGGTCTCGGCACCAAGCTCGCGGTCCCGCAAGAAGCCATTATCGAGTCCGGCGAGAAGCAGGTCGTGTTTCTCCATCATGGCGGCGGAAAGCTTGAACCGCGCCCGATCAAGACGGGCGTGAAGACCGGGGAGTGGTCTGAAGTGC
>JACPZN010000306.1 GCA_016195505.1 Nitrospirota bacterium
ATTGTAACATCTCGTGATCCGGAATGGGCGGAGGCGGAAGCAGCCGCCGCTGCTCTCGCACGGTGCGCCCCTTGGCGCCTGAGGTACCGGGATTCACAGTCGGTTCCCTACCAGATCCGCGTGTCGAAGTCGCGCCCATTTGGTAGATGCCATGAAGAAGCTGGCAGGCGTCCTCACTCAAGAACACGCTGCCAGCCCAATGATTAACTACACGCTTAAAAAGCCCACAACCGTTGCTACGAGTCAAACCAAACGTTACGGCGTCGTTAAACTGACGCAGGATGTGCATGCACACTTTTTTGTAAGCTGCGTGCAGGAAGAAAGTCAGCAGCCCAAAGCGCCGCGCAAGACCGATCCCAAAAGCCATTTGCAAAAGGTGAAGGAACTGGTGGCTCAATCCGAGAAGGTTTACAGCTGTTACGAAGCGGGGCCGACGGGCTTTTCACTGCATCGCCAACTGACCGAGCTGGGAGTGGAGAACATCGTGATTGCGCCGAGCCGGTTGGATGAGCAAGGCAGGCGGGTCAATACCGACAAGTCCGACACCCTCCAACTGGCCGGACGGCTGGACCGATACGTGGCGGGCAATAAACGGATTTTCACTGTGGTTCGTGTTCCGACCCTCAAGGAAGAGCAGAGGCGGGTCTGGCCTCGTCAGCGCAAGCAACTGCAGGGACAACGACTGAGCCTGGCTTCCCAGGGACGAGGCTTGGTTCTGACCCAAGGGGTGAG
Organism: Nitrospirota bacterium; assembly: GCA_016195505.1. GTDB lineage: Bacteria > Nitrospirota > Nitrospiria > Nitrospirales > Nitrospiraceae > Nitrospira_D. The sequence continues at coordinate 733 of JACPZN010000306.1, forward strand.
CATCGACAACATGTGGTGGCAACAGGCCCAATGGAAAAAGCATCAAGAACAGTTGGCCCCATGGTTATTGGCGCATCTGGAGATCTTCCGAAAGATCATTTTGGCGGTGGATGAACAGATCGAACAGATCGATAAAAAGATCCTGGCAGAGCGCAAGGCCAAGGCCGAAGCCAAACCCAAGTATGCTGGGGATTTGAGCCTGGAGGTCATTGAATCGGAAGTGTGCGATTGGAATCGCTTTAGCTCCTGGCGCAAAGCCGGCAGCTACTGCGGATTGACTGGAGGGGTGAGCGCCTCTGGGCAATCCCACTCGGATCTGAGCATCACCAAAGTAGGCAACCGGCGATTGAGGACGGCCTTGATTGAGATGGCCTGGCGGCTGGTGCAGCACCAACCCAATTACTGGTTGACCAAGAAGTGGGCACCCATCCTCGACCCGAAAGCCAAAGCCCATCGGCGCAGCCGCAAGAAAGCGATCGTGGCCTATGCGCGACAGTTGTTTGTGGATCTGTGGAAATGGAAGACCGGGCGAATAACGGCTGAAAAGCTGGGTTGGGAAATGTGTTAGAAATTCAAAAAAACTTTTCAACCGCTGTGCAATCCACCCGCAAAGGAACGGCTCTCTAGAGGGATGAAAACGACTTTGGAAAACGGCGCGCGACCCGTAACGTCCCTTGGGCGACTTTCTGTCAAGAAAGCTGCCCGTTTGGTAGATTGGGCGCGCTCGTTTTCCAGCCTGACGATACGCAAACGTCATAATGGGCTGAGACAAAGTGCTCTGACCCGGATAGCAGGTTGTGCCAGGGGCTTCGAACTCCCTGAGAACACGTGGCTGGAAAAACGTTCCCCGAAGAAACGAGATCATTCGCCGCCCCCCGGGGGGCGGCTCTCCGCCTCCACCGCGGCGAGCAACACCCTTCGGGGTGGCCTGAGCGGGTTGCCGTATCCCCATAGTTCGGATTCCGAGAACAAAAAATGAGAGCTTAGATCAAAACCCGAGCGAACGACGCTTGACAGTTCCCATAGCAGGGACGCGTTCCACCCGCCTGCGCCACTTGAGTCGCCTCGGCCCAGCGGAGGTCTGCTTCCTCACCATGGCGCCCATCAAGATAAACATAGGCCACACTCACGCCGAGGGACTTGGCGACCTGCCCCGGAGGTTGTTCCCTGACCACGTGCAGGTAGAACACGCCGAACTGTTTCGGATCCACCTGCTGCTTGAGATGCTCAAGCGCCGCCTCCACAAGATTCTTATTCCATTCCTCGTCCCATTGCCGTGTGAGTTCGGAGACGTTCGGATCAGGAACAGAGTTGAGTAGAGGCGAACGTGCGGCGTCCTGGGAATCCAGGGAGGATGTGCCTCCGCGCGAGGCCTTGCGAAAGTGATCAGCAACCCTCCTCGAAGTCAGATTCATCAGCCATGTCTTGAAAGCGCATTTCTGGGGGTCGTATCGGAATTCACCGATGCCCTTCGCTACGGCGACGAAAGTCTCCTGCACGACGTCCTCGGCCTCGGACTCCGAGAGGCCGCGCTTGAGCGCGAAGCCGACGATCAACCCCCGGTAGTT
>JACPZN010000307.1 GCA_016195505.1 Nitrospirota bacterium
GCACGGGCGAGCGACCTCGGCCTGGTGAATCTGGAAGACATCGGCGCCCACTACGCGCCGACGTTGCGCGCGTGGCGTCAGAACGTGGCCGAGGCACTCCCGCAGATCAAGGCACTGGGCTATTCCCAGGAATTTCTCCGTCGCTGGGAATTCTATCTCTGCTACTGCGAGGGAGGATTTCTCGAACGGTCGATCAGCACCGTCCATCTCCTCTACGCCAAATCTGGCTGGCGCCCGTCGCCAATCGGATGCTGAACCAAGCTGCGAACTTCCTGGCTTTTCAAGTTGGGTGGTGGGCCTGTGTACTCGGTGCGGCCCGCGGTTCTCCCTGGCTCGGTCCACTCGTCATGGTGTTGCTCCTTGCATTCCATCTCAGGCAAGTCCCGGATAAGAGTGCGGCTCTTCGAGTCGTACTTCAGGTAGGACTGTTGGGCACCATCGTCGACAGTGGGCTTGGCTATCTGGGGGTTCTGCAATTCCGAGACAGCCTGATCACTAGCTGGCTCTGTCCACCATGGCTAATCGCGATGTGGATGATCTTTGCCACGACGCTCAGGAGCTCGCTGGGCTGGCTTGCCGGACGGTACTGGGCTGCTGCCGTGTTAGGAGGAATCTTCGGGCCGGTGAGTTATTGCGCAGGGCAGGAATTCGGCTCGCTTAGCCTTGGGGGCAATGTGTGGTTGGCCGTGGCCGCCTTGTCTGCCCTCTGGGCGGTACTCATGCCGTTCCTGGTCTGGTGGGCGTCTGTGCAGACTGGGAAAGGGAAGTGAACCTGATACCTAGACTACGTGCAGCCGGCTTTGCCATCTAGCCAGATTCTTCTATGAACCCACGATTGCGGGAAAACGGAGCGCAAGAGGAGCTGTCCCCGAAGGTTGAACAGACCTCCCCACCAAAACATCCATCGAGTACCTGTCCCTCCAATGAAGGGCTCTTGCCCGGTAGTATTCCGGGCAGGTGGTTCTGATCTCCATCTGAACGTAAGGTAATGTGCGTAGCTGTAGGGGGTGCATAAAAAGACTGATTTCCCTGGGTTGCGGACTTGTGTAAAATGCGGTACCAATCTGCATGATGAGAGATGGAATAGTATGACGGCGCTGAAAGTGGATCTCGCAAAAGCTTTTCACGAAACGCAATCATTCAAGTGGGATCCAGGAGCAGGGTTTACGCTGGCTTCCGGCTTAAGGAGCCCTTTCTATGTCGATTGCCGGTCGCTGATGGCCTACCCGTCAGCGCGACGCCTGGTGGCCCCACTATCATACGAGGCATTGCGCTCCGTCGAACTGAACTGCCTTGGGGGATTGGAAATCGGCGCTATCGCAATTGCAACGACGATTTCAGACTTTGCCTATGCGGCTCGCCCACAACGAGACTGGCGGACGTTCGTGGTGCGCAAGCAAGCGAAGGATCATGGGCTTGGAAAATTAATCGAAGGAGCGATCCAACCAGGCGATCGAGCCGTGATCGTCGATGATGTCTTGACGAGTGGCGGGTCGCTCCTCAAAGCCGTGGCTGCTGCGAGAACCGCCGGACTCACAGTGACTCATGCCTTGGTTATTGTGGACCGGAACGAGCAAGACGGAAGGAAGAAGGTTGAACAGGAAGGGCTGACGCTGCTCAGCCTGCTGACCATCGATGATTTGATGCGGCAGCAGCCTAACTAAGAAGACACCAGTTCGCACGTCCCAGGGTAGTCGACTACTTGCACTGAAACTGAATTCCCCACCGCCGTTCCTGTACGATTTCTTCTGCGCCAGCAATCGGGCTGACATGTCGTGCACGGCCTTTGGTCTCTCCCTCGCGAATGACCACATAGGACCCACCGCCGCATTTATCTTTCATAATTGCGAGGGCGTCCTTGCGGAACGAAGAGAGCATGGAACCTTCGTCTTCCTTGAAGGGGTAAATGACCACGCCGCCCCGGTCATCTTCCTGGACCAACTTTGCCCCGTCGGCACAGCCGGCAACCACGATGCACGTGGCGACGGCTGCGGCTCTTGACCAGGCCCTCATCGTATTTCTATTATGAATGGGTCTGGCACTGGTCTCAATGACCATGCCGAACAAGGAGGATACGATGAAATCCCATCTTGCTGCAGCCATGGGGTGCATGCTCGTCACCGGCCTTGTGCTGAGCGAAGGCGCCTGGTCTTACCATTCCTATCTTCTGACTGTCCAGCAATTGCAATCAGGGCTTTCCAAGGCACGGTCCGAAGGGAAGAAAGGATTTATTTTAATCGATGTGCGCTCACCAGCTGAAAATATGTCCGGTGTCATTCCAGGCACGGATCTCAATATCGATTTCCGTGAAATGAAATCGAGGCACCGTGAAATCGGTGCACAACTCGAGGACCACATTGTCGTGTACTGCCAGTCGGGACATCGGAGTAATATTGCTGCGGAGACTCTCGCAGATCTCGGCTATCGTCATGTATACAATGTGGCCGGCAGCATGAACGCATGGGTAGAAGCCGGGTTTCCTGTCGAGCGTCCTCGACGCTAGACGTTGACCATCTTTTTCTTTCAAGGGTTGCGGTATTTATCTCGGGCTGATACCGATGACGGTGGGGAGTGGAATATGGGTGACCGTGCTCCCACCGAACAACACTTTCCATGAAGCGCGGTCCCGTGCTTGCCTGTCTCGCTCCCAAAGTGACTCCGACACGAGAACATCGGACGACGAGCCTCCGTCCATAGCCATGGCTTGACGCACCACAGACAGCGTGTCCTTCAGGCACTGGCCGATGTCGTATAAAGTCGCGAGGTCGAGACTCTTGAAGAGGAGAATGTGCCCGTTAGCGGTCTCAGCGACAATCGTCTGATACGCATGTTTCCCCGTATGGCGGACGCGGATCCTACCAGTCTGGTCTAAGAGCATCAGCGCCTGTGCGGCCTCTCGATACGGCGGCTGCTGTTCATCGAAGTTATCGGAGGCCAAGTCAAGTACCCCTGCTTTCTTCAATCCAGAGGTCGACGGTTCCGCAACGAATAATCCCTGCCAGGACATGTGGCGGCGGCTCCCCAATGGCCGGCCGTCTTTATAGAGGAGGCCGAGGTAAGCGAAGTTTTCCCGGAATAACCCTGCGTTGAACAGGACATGATGGCCTGTCCGTTTCTGCCATTCTTCGATCGTGGGAGGCTGCGAGAGCCCTTCCTGAGCATAGTAGTGAACCGAGAATCGTGTACGTTCGGGATCGATGTCGGCGGCCAGCATAGCCGGCACTGCCGGACAGGGCTCTCCTGGTTTCCATACTGAGACGGCAAGACCTTCAGAAAGCCGTTCCCACACGATATTCTCGGCGAAGCTGATGCCCGGTAGCACGTACGCTGCTAGTAAGAGGCAAAAAGTACGACGTGTGTATCTTCGGGGACAGATCAAGAAGTTCCGCCTCAAGATGGGCTCACATATCCGCGGTGAAAAGCAAGCAGGCTGGAGCGGCTCATTGCTCACGACTGATTGACTTGCGATGGCTGCCGGATCGTCTCAGATTTCCGAATCGAACTTGTCATATCTGCCGGCCTCACATCGAGGAGATCGCGAATCGCTTTCGCCAGGGTTTCCGGCGTGAAGGGCTTTTGAAGGTATGCGCTCGCGTGGTCTCCGGCTCCGATGCCGACATCGTCGGTGTATCCAGATATGAAGAGGAGCTTGAGCTCCGGCTTTATCACGCGAAGATGCTTGGCCAGTTCCGTCCCACTCATGCCCGGCATCACCACATCTGTGAGCAAGAGCTGGAGTCCTCCCATGTGTTGTGTACCCACGAGACAAGCCTCCAAACCGTTCTTGGCCTCGAGGACTCGGTACCCCAGCTTGCGGAGCTCATCGCGAATCAGGTCGCGAACACTGGCGTCATCTTCTACCAGCAAGATGGTTTCATGGCCCCGCACTGGCTGCTGTGCTGCGTCCTGGACTGCCGCCTTTTCGAGCTCTGCTGTGACGCTGGGCAAGTAGACGTCGAAGCGAGTGCCTCGGCCGATGGTGCTGGTGACATCCAGCCCTCCGCCGCTTTGGGTGACGATACCGAACACCGTTGAGAGACCCAACCCTGTTCCCTTTCCCTCTTCCTTGGTAGTGAAGAACGGCTCGAAAATGTGGGCTTGTACCTCCGGAGGCATCCCGGAGCCGGTGTCGGACACGGAAAGACGGACATAAGCACCGGGAGGTAACGGACTGAGATGATAAACCGGCGTGCGGCCCAGATTGGCCGAAGCAGTTTCGATGATGAGCTTCCCGCCTTTCGGCATGGCGTCTCGGGCGTTGACGACGAGGTTCATGATGATCTGCTCGAGTTGCGCCGAATCAGCCTTGACCTTAAGATTCTCCTGGCTAGCTCTCAGCACCAGTTCGATATCCTCGCCGATCAATCTGCGGACCATAGTCTCGATGTTGGTGATCACGGGATTCAAACTCAGCACTTTCGGCTCGGAGGGTTGTTTCCTGCTGAACGTGAGCAATTGGCGAATGAGGGCCGCCGCTCGGTCCCCGGCCTTTTGCATTTCTTCAATCTTACTCCTGAGGGGATGATCAGGTCCCATGTCGCTGAGCAGCACCTGGCTATGGCCCATAATGACGGTAAGCAAGTTGTTGAAATCGTGAGCCAACCCTCCTGCCAAGCGGCCGACAGCCTCCATTTTCTGCGCCTGCCGAAGTTGCTTCTCGCTCTGTCGCAGAGCCTCCTCAGCTCGTTTCCGCTCATCACGATCGTGTAGTTCGCGGAGCGCCCGCTGAACCGATGGGAGAAGCCGGCCAAGCCGTTGCTTCAGAATGTAGTCCGTGGCGCCGTGGTGCATGGTATCGATGGCAAGTTCTTCGCCGAGCGTTGCGGAGACGAAGATGAACGGGATGTCAGGGGCCAGCTTGCGGGCCAGCTTGAGGGCAGTGAGACCGTCGAACCCGGGGAGCGAATAGTCGGCCAAGATCATATCGACCTGGCCTTCTTTGAGAGCAGCCACAAAGGCGTCGCGACTTTCTATGCGTCGTGGCGCGCAGGGGACCCCTCCCTCCGTCAACATCGCGACGAGGAGGTCGGCATCGGTAGGGTTGTCCTCCAATTGGAGGAGTCGCAGCGGAGTCGTCACAGGACCTCGATCGGAGGGCTAGTTACTGGAGCAGGATCTTTCGGGGGGCGGTTCATTAATCACGCCCCAGAACGTCCCCAGCTCTTTCACGGCCGACAAGAACTGATGGAACTCGACGGGCTTGACCACATACGCATTCGCCCCCAAGGCATAGCTCTCGGCCAAGTCGCGTTCTTCTCGCGACGAGGTCAGCATCACCACGGGAATCGGCCGGAGATTCGTGTCGGCCTTGATGGTGCGCAGGACTTCCAGTCCGTTCACTTTGGGCATCTTGAGATCAAGAAAGACAACCGCGGGGTTCCCTTTGAGTCGGGACTTAAACTGCCCACGACAGTACAAATAGTCCAGAACCTCAGCGCCGTCGTGGCAGAGGACGACTTTGTCGGAAATATGCTGTTCCTCCATCGCGGCCAAGGCCAGTTCGGCGTCGCGCGGATTGTCTTCGGCGAGGAGAATCGGTTTTACGGCGGTCATGATCGAGGTCTCCTGGTTGGAAGCGCCACATAGAAGGTCGCCCCTTTATCAGGGATGCCCTCAGCCCAAGTACGTCCGCCGTGCCGATGCACGATGCGTCGTACATTGGCGAGGCCAATGCCGGTTCCTTCAAATTCATCGACCCGGTGGAGTCGTTGAAAGACGCCGAACAGTTTGGCTGCGTACTGCATATCAAATCCCACGCCATTGTCGCGAACAAAGATGACGACCTCACCTGAAGTACGGCGGTCGACACCGACCTCAATCTTTGCCATCGGTCTGGTGCTCGTAAACTTGACGGCATTTGCGATCAGGTTCACGAACACTTGCCGGAGCATGGCCGGATCCCCGGGGACTTCCGGTAGTCTCTCAATTCTCCAGGATATCTCGCGTCCTTGCAAGTCAAGTCGTAAATCGTAAAGGATCGTTTTCACCAGCTGATCCAGATTGACGGTCGTGCTGAGCATTTCCTGGCGGCCCATGCGGGAGAAGACCAGCAGGTCGTCGATCAGCTGTCCCATCTGCTTGGCGGAGTTGGAGATAGTCTGCAGGTACCGGGCCGCCTTCTCATTCAGCGAGTCCCCCACCGCTTTGCCCAAGAGCGAGGCATAGCCGTCGATATGACGCAAGGGCGCACGAAGGTCGTGGGAGACGGAATAGCTGAACGCTTCAAGTTCCTTGTTCGCGGCCTCGAGAAGTTCCCCCCGCCGCTGGAGTTCCGTGGCGACACGCCGCCGTTCCGTGATGTCATGTCGAATCAGGTAGTACACGGATGCCAACAGGACGAGTTGGAGCAAGGCGCCGATGCCAAGAAGCACGATGGTGTTCGTCGTACTGGCGGCGGATTCCATGACTCGTCTGCGCACAGCTTGTCGCTCGTACGACTCCATCTCGGCAATGATCCGATGGATGGTGCCGAGCTCTTGTTTCGCGGCTCCCTCTAGCGCCATTTTCTTGACGGCTTCAAAACCCTTATTGGCGAGCTGGACAATTGCGCCGGCTTCGGCATTCAGTTGCCGATCCATCATCTGGTTGAGCAGCCCGACGCGCTGCTGTTGTTCAGACGATCCCTGTGTCAGATCATTGAGATACTTGATGAAGGTGGGCTTTTGTTCAACGACCGTCTGGTAGGTTTGGAGATATAAGGTTTCACCAGTGACGAGGTAGCGGCGATGGCTAGTCTCGGCTTCGTCCATAGCGACATCGATATTGCCGAGGAGTTGCACGAGCTCGTGGCTGCGGGTGTCGAGCCCGCTGTTGGCGATCAAGACGCTGGTGTTGCGGTAGGACACTGCGCTGATGACGAGTATGCCGACAAACACAAGGCCGAAGCCAGCCAAGATCCGCCGCTCGATGGTGAGGGCGTGAAACCACGTGATCGGTACGCGCCAAAACGATGTAGGCTTTGCGGGAATGGTCACCGTGGCGTGCGGCTTGGGCTCGCCAGCTGGTGCGAGGGGAATCTGTGAGCGATCGTTCGTGACTGATTCCATGGGCGAGGACGACCTGGGATCGGAAATCGAGGAGATTGTACTGCGAGTCCCGATAGACTCGCCAGGCCTAATTGTAGCAGAACTCGTAGGAGACAAAACCAGGAAAACTATCCGCCAATTGGTGGAATGAGAGGAATCACGTTGGCTGAAGGAGCAGTAAAATTCGAAAACATCAGTGTTGCCGCCACGACCCAATCAATGAATGGCTGGGGGTAAATCCCGATCAGCAACGTTCCTGCTAGACCAACATAGACTACCGCCTTCATTGGTCCGGAAATCGGCACGGGCGAGGGATCGATCGGTTCGTTGATGTACATCTTCTTGACGACGATCAGATAATAGTACATGGAAATGACGATGTTGACCAGTCCGACGGTGATCAGCGCGTATAAACCTTCTTTGATCGCGGCGACGAAAATATAGAGTTTGCCGATAAACCCTGCCAAGGGCGGCACGCCGGCCAGAGACAAGAGAAACAGCAACATCGCGAAAGCCAGGAACGGCGAGCGACGGTTCAAACCGCTGTAGTCCTCAATTTCATCGCTCCCAATACCGTGGCTCACGGCGATCACGACGGCAAAGGCGCCGATATTCGCAAAGAGGTAAGCCAACAGATAGAACAGAATGGCATCACTCCCCATTTTCGTTCCAGCCGCCAGCCCGATCAGCACGTTTCCGATCTGGGCAATACCGGAATAGGCCAGGAGGCGCTTGATGTTCCGTTGGGCGATCGCCACGATGTTGGCATAGGTCATCGACAGGATGGAGACGGCCACTAAAAGGAAAATCCATATCGGCTTGAATGTAGCCAGAGCGACGAGAAAGATCCGGAGAAGGATGGCCAACGCAGCGCCTTTCGGGGCGATCGATAAGAACGCCGTCACGGGGGTCGGGGCACCATGATAGGTATCTGGAATCCACGAGTGGAATGGGACGGCGCCGATCTTAAATCCCAAGGCGGCAAAGATCAGCAGGAAACCGACGATCAACCCGGGTGTAGCGGGCGCGGCGGCCATGTCGGAGAACACGAGCTTGCCGGTTTCACCGTACACCAGACTGATGCCGTAGGCCAGGAGCCCTGCGGCAAACACGCCGAGGATGAAAAACTTCAGTCCTGCCTCGTTCGAGGCCAAGTCGTCTCGAAGATAAGCCACCAAGATATAGAACCCGAGCGTCGAAAACTCCAGGCTGACGAAGACGGAGAGCAGGTCGTTGGCAGAGGCCATGAACATCATGCCGAGAGCCGACATCACGACGAGAAAATAGTATTCCCCTCGGAAAAATGCGAAGCGGTTGACGTACTCGATCGAAACGAGGATCACGAGCGTCGTGGCGCCGACGATAAACATCTTGAAAAAGATGGCCATGCGATCCAACACGAACATGTTGCCGAACAGCGCACCGGAAATATGGTTCAGGTCAAACCAGGCCAAACAGCCCAGTGTGGCCACGAGGCCGACGACACTAAGATACGCCAGTTGCTCCTTGGGTAAACGCGGGAAGGCGAAGTCGACGATGAGGACCACACAGAGCCAGCAGGTCACGAAGATCTCCGGCAGCAGAAGCAGGAGATCGGCGAAGGATATGGTGAGATCGAAGGTCATTGATTGCTCCGTGAGGCGTCAAGCGTCAGGCGTGAAGCGTCTTCAGGTAGCGCGGCCAAGTTTGGCCGTGGGAAATCAGCCCTCGCGTCACGCGTCAGGCCTAACGTGTCACGTTCTTGCGAAGCGACCGGCACGACATGCGTAATCTTGGCGACCAACGGATCCACTCCGGAACGAACGACGTTGTACAAATGCATCGGGAAAATACCGAACCCTACGCTGATCGAGATCATGATCAACAGCGGCAGCCGATCAACAGCTGAAACAGCATCGTGCGAATGGCTGTACTTCTGGTTCATCGGCCCATAGAAAAGGCCGCGCATCATCTTAAAGAGATAGGCCATGGTGAGCACGATACCCAGTACGGCGACGATCACTTGGAACGGGTATTTGTTCCAGGCTCCGACGATGATCATGATTTCGGCGATAAAATTGACTGTGCCGGGCATCCCGACAGATGCCATGCAGGCAACGACGAAACAGGCAGCGATAAACGGCATCCTGTTCGAGAGGCCGCCCAGCGAGGGAATGTCGCGCGAGTGCGTCTGATCATAGACCCATCCGGCCATGGCGAAGAGCATGCCGGTGGCCATGGCATGGGCAAACATATAGATGACCGCGCCGCTCAAGCTGATGTAATCCAGCGCCGCCATGCCGAGGAACACATAGCCCATATGGCTGGAGCTGGAATAGCCGATCACATACTTGGTGTCCTTGGCGTAAAAGGCGACGAACCCGCCGTAGATGATGCTGAACATGCAGAGCACGGCGGCCATCGGCATCAGCTCTCTGGTTGTTTCAGGGAGAATTTCAAACGCCACGCGAATAATTGAGAAGTGTCCCAGCTTCATGAGGACACCGGCGTGGAGCATGCTGGTTGCGGCGGGGGCAGCAGCGTGGCCGACCGGCGACCAGGAATGCAACGGCCAGAGCGGGGCGATCGAGGCGAAGCCGAAGAAGATCAAGATCCAAATGATCTTGTCCAAGGTCGTCCCGAGCACGGGGATATTCATGAGCTTGGCCTGCTCGCGGAGCACGAGGATATCGAAGGTATTGAGTCCGGAGTATTTGTAGATGAGCAGAATGCCCATGAGGGCCACGACGGCAAAGGCCGACAGAAAGAGGACCAGCTTCATCGCCGCGTATTCTTTGCTGTTCGATGCAAAATTAAAAATGAAGCCGACGGAATCCCTCAGTTTGAGCCCTTCGGCATCCGTCATCTCCAAATACTTCTTCGTATGACTGCCCCACATCCCCAACAACAAATACATGGGGATCACAGACATCTCATAGAAGAAGTAGAGGAAAAACAAATCGAGAGACATGAAGACGCCGATCGTGGCGGCTGCCAGGATCAGCAACCAGATGTAAAACTCTTTCGTTCGGTCCTTGATATGCCAGGACACGAAGATGCCTGCAAACAGTAAGATCGACGAGGCGAGCACGAGCGGAGTGCCGATCCCGTCCACACCAAGATGCAACGAAATGCCGAGTTGTTTCGACCATTCAAACTTCTGGACGAACTGGAACCCGCCCTTGACCGGGTCGTATGCATAAAACAGGTGGAGCGAAGCGATCAGCGAAACAAAGGCCGCACCCGCCGCAATGCCTCGAACCAGCATGGGCTGCCGATTTGAAACGAAAATCAGGGCGAGGGCTCCGGCGAAGGGAGCGAAGAGGATATAGAGAAGTGCGTGCTCTCCCATGGGGCTTAGCGTCCTTGTCCTGTTCGAGGTTCTCCGAGTGCCGCCACTGTCCCATGATTGAGCCGATCCACGAGCGCCTGAACTGATCCATTCATGATTCGAAGGAACGGGGACGGATAAAGCCCAATCCACAGAATCATGACCGAAAGGGACACAGCAATCATAATCTCACGCAATTGGAGGTCGCTCATCGTTTCCTTCACCGCCTTGCCGACAGGACCAAGCATGGCACGTTCGTAGTACCAGAGAAAATAGGCTGCGCCGAAGATCACCCCGAGAACCGCGACCGCTCCGAACCACCACTTGGCCTTGAATGCGCCCAATAGAATGAGGAACTCTCCCACGAAACCGTTCGTGCCGGGAAGTCCGATCGAGGCCAGCCCGATAATCAGAAAACACGTTGCGAGGAGAGGGACCTGTTTTGCCATCCCGCCAAAGGCCGACAATTGAGTAGTCTGCTGGCGCGAGTAGAGGAATCCCGCAATGAAGAAGAGCCCGGCCGTACTGAATCCCAAATTGATCATGGTCAGGAGA
>JACPZN010000320.1 GCA_016195505.1 Nitrospirota bacterium
GTCAAAGAATTGTCCAGCCGGAGTGGCGGAATTGGTAGACGCAAGGGACTTAAAATCCCTCGGGCTCACAAGGCCCGTGCCGGTTCGATTCCGGCCTCCGGCACCACGATGGACAAGGGCACACTCGTTCCGCCATTACCGGTCTTCTTGCCGATGAAGTGCACATCGCATAGCCGAAGAATCCTGAGGTACCGCAGCGCATGCGCTCTTCTTACTCTCTTATTTTGTGTCGGGTGCTTTATCACTCTGACCACGGCCCAAACCTCTCCCACTCCGGCGAATCCACAAAATCCTTCCTCGCAAAGCCTGCAAGCTGGCGTCGATGCGTCATCCTCTGCGGTGGCGACTACGACTCTAGGAAGTTCACCGTCAGTGGCGGCTACTCAGGGAGTCGCGTCCATTCCCAGTTCGAGCCGACCAGGATCATTACGGTCGGCAGGGCAGGGATTGCCTGGTATGCCTGGAGGCCCGCCGATCAAAGGATCGCTGGGATACCAAGATCCCGCATCCAGCTATATGCGACCACGAACGATCGGTCCTTTGCTGTGCGATCCACTTGTGGACGGTGTGTGTGATTGATGGACGGTCGGTGGAATGCCATCGGATTCTCGGTAACCGGCCTGCTTATCTTCTTACCGCTCATTGGTTCTGCGGCCTCTCCGGCTTCATCTGAGACCGTTGTCTCGATCTATCCCGTGACATCCGGCATCTCGCGTCCTTCGGCCACACCGCTCTCTCGGGTCTTGATTCTGGGCACACATAACAATGAGACATTGGCGACGGCCGTTGCTGCTGCCAAGGATGTCTTTCAGCGAGGTGGCATCACGATCGTCGAAGCGGTCCCCGCGCGCTCATCCGGAGAAAGGCAGGGACCTCACTTGCCCGATCGACATGATGTGGATGCGACCTTCCGAGCAATCGGGAAGGAAGCCGGTGCGGATCACGTCATCATTCTTGATGTCACCGAGACGTTGGTGTTCGAGCAAGGCAAGGAGACGAAGAGCAGGTATCTCCACGATGAGCGCATTGCTGTCCGTGGAATTGGAGTGGAGTCGGGAACGGTAGTGCTGGAAGGGACTGCGCGCTGGTCTCATCCCGTCGAGCGCGCCGGGGAGCACATTCGTGAATTGACGGCCTATGCGATCGGTCGAGCCATCTGTCCGGCTGAAAAATGGGAAGAAGCGACTGAGCGGAACAATGGGCGAGGGCGGTGTCGACGATAGGCCAGTGTCCCGTGTCTATCGGCGACGGACAACGACCGCGACCATTTTCCAAACCACCGGCGCGACCCAGCACAGTGGGCCAGGGCTATGGCTGCGAGAATGGCGAGCGCCTGCACCACATGTTGGAGAATGAAACCGGGAGGTGTGAGCCGATCCACAAGCAGCAGAACGGCAGCTATGGTGGTCACAGCCAGCGCCGTACGTTTCGGGTTAGGGTGATGGCGGAATGGAGTATTCCTCTAAAATGACATATTATCGAACCCGTTGCGTCCGAAATCATCAGTTTGTTTGAAGCTCGATACTATGAATGTGGACGCCTCATCTCGGCTGTTGGTGCTTATTGGGTGCATCTGCGCTGGCCTTGGAGTGGCAGCGGGTGCATTCGGAGCTCATATGCTCAAAGGTCTGCTCGATCCGCCGATGCTGACGACCTACGATACGGCAACCCGCTATCAAATGTTCCATGCCTTCGGAATGGTACTGAGTGGATTTGCGGTTCGAATCAATCGTGATACACGGCTGGCTATAGCGGGCTGGATGTTTCTGACAGGGATTCTCCTGTTCTCTGGCAGTCTTTACGGAGTGGCCCTGCTGGGAGTGCGCTGGCTTGGCGCTGTCACACCGGTCGGAGGCGTGGTATTCATGCTAGGATGGAGCGTGTTGGGCTGGCGTAGTTGGCGAGGTACTCAGGAACAGTCAACAAGTTAGAGCGTTCTCTGCATCCTGTTACGGCTGACAACCAGCGGTGCGCTTTCCAGTAATCGATCCCCACCCTCCGGTATTATTCACAAAGGACCCTTCAATCCTTGTCCCATCCTTAACAAAGAGCAGGCTGTCTTCCTGAACGCGGCCTTCTTGCTCCCACCGCAAGTAAATGCTATCGCCTAGAACGACGGTTTCAGCAGGCAGGGGAGAATTGGCCGGTACTTGTCCCGCTGGGGGAAAAAGGACAACCGTCTTCTGCTCCCGGTGGTTCTGGTGGTTGTGGATGACCCACTGCCAGGTCCCGCAAAGGCGCGCCTGCCCTCTGGCTTGCCGAACACGGTCTTTCCACTCGTGGAGTTCCCACCATGAGACGGTTGCGCGCTGGTGCGCCTCAAACGCCACCCGATGGGCTGCAAGGAGCAGTTCCGCTCGTTGTGCCTGGGTCACCGGTTGCGCTGGATCCGAGGGCCGCTGCTCTGCCAGCAGTCGAAAGAAATCGGCAAGAGTAGAGAGGTGGCTGCCGGCCGTCATCCAATCTTGCTGTGCGGCGGGAGGAGGAACCACCGGTGCAGTCGTAGAGGAAGGCGTGTTTTCACCTGCATGGTTTATCAAATCGGCCAACTGCCATGCTGCAAGGGCTGCCATGAGTTGATGAACGGACTGGGTCAATTCGGTGATGCCCAGTTCCTTCGCCAACTTGGCCGGAAGTCCATTGGCGCCCAGCGCTCCGGCCACGTCTTTCAGACCGAGGGAAAGGCCGACTGAAGTCGTGAAGAGCACCATAGCGTCGGCATCCGAATCGATCCTGGCCAGCTGGCCGGCCTGGTGGGCGACGACCTCGGACAGGAGCGCAGGCGAGACCTCTTGGGCATGAGCCGAGGCAGACGGCATGACGACAATGGAGGCAGCCATCACGATAAAGGCGACGATGGCAGCACGAAGCGCGATGGGATCATGAATGTGCATCGCCGAATTCCATTCTTTTGAACTCGAATATAACTCGGTATAAATGGTGGAGGGCAGCCTGCCTCTGCTTAGGTTCCTTGGAAGCAAGACTTCAGGAATGTGGCAGTTCGTTCCCAGGCCAAAGCCGTGCTATCGGCTCTGAAGGCGTCGGGTTTCATTTCATTACAAAACGCATGGGGGACGTCTGGGTAGAGATGGATCTCGACTTGTTTCCCGTACTCTACCGCGGCAGTGTGCAACTGCTCGGCATCTTCGTTCGTTGCCCAGGTGTCTTTGCCGGCCTGATGATACAACACTGGTGAATATAGATCTTTGACCAATTCACGTGGTTGGACCATCTTGCCGTAGTAAGAGACGGCCGCACGCAATCGCTTTCGGTGACAGGCAAAGCGCAGGGCGTACGAACCGCCCATGCCATAGCCGACGACACCATGGATATTCCGTTTCGCAAAGTTTCGCGTGTTCAGATATTCGCAGCAAGAATTGATGTCCGTGAGCACATTCGCGTCGTTCTGTCGCTCCAGCAGCGCAGCGGCGACCTCGTCATTGGCCGTGACCATGCCCCCCTGCCGGCCATAGAGATTGGGAATAATAACCACGTAGCCTTCGCAAGCCAGACGAGCGCCGAGGTCTTTCATTTGTCCGGTCAGTCCCCACCAATCGTGGAGGAGCACCAAGCCAGGGTAAATCCCTTTTTCTTGCGGCCAGAACAGCAGGCTGTCGATCTGATGTTCCTTCGGCATTCTGGTCTTGAAGTACGGATCGACCATCTGGTCGGTGTGTGTGGGAATGGGGACCCCACTGGGAAAGCGTGCCGTTCCAGTCCCGACCTGCTCCAACGTGAACGGTGCGGTATGTGTAGTGGTCATGGTACCGATGCCTTTTCTAGCTAGGATTTGAGGAAATTGTAGTGAGTGCGCTTGCCGGAATAACTATAGGAAGCCGTTCGCAGGATTGTCAACGGACTCCATGGGTCGATTTGCACATTGACCGACAAGCTGGTTCGCTCTAGAGTGAACGTGTCGTGGGGCCTCATGATGAAGAAGAATCCTATCGGTGTTGGGCTTATCGGCGTCGGCCGGCATGGGGTTCGATATGCCCGGCACATCCTGCAAGATCTTCCGACAGCTTCTCTCAGGGCTGTCTGCCGGCAGCATCCCGAACGAGGTCTCGATCTTCCTGGTGCTGAGTCCGTCAAAGTTTATGGGGAGGCCCAATCGCTCATCGCTGACCCGTCTGTCGACGTCGTCATCGTCGTCAGCCACCGATGCGCGCGCCATGGTTGCCGCAGCCCGTCGAGCCGCGGTTCCGTTAATGACGGGACAGACCCTGCGGTTCGATTCAACTATTCAGGAGATGAAAAAACGGCAACAGCTCATCGGACATTCCGAACGACTTCTTTTAACCAGTCATATCGAGATGAAGGGGAACAGTTCCGATCATTCCGATGGCTATAGCAAGCGGGGAGCGTTGCTTGAAATTGGCGTCCATATGCTCGATCTTATTCGGTTCATAACGGGCGAAGAGGTGCGGGAAGTTCGTTGCACTATGGACCATCTTCCGCCGACCGCACCGGAAACCGTCGTTTCAGCCCACCTCACGACTCACGCAGGGACTGCGTGCATTATCGACGTCGTGCGGGTGCCGGAGAGACGTGTGGGACAGGCTGAATGGATCGGGTCGCAGGGGCGGTTGCAAGCCGACTGGACCCATCGCCGGCTCCGTTGGACCAATGGCACCGACGCCGAGGATTGGGAGCTCCCTCCATCTCAGACGGTCCTTGCTACGCTCACTGCATTTTTGCAGGCGGTGGAGGACCGTGCACCCATGCCCGTCACAGGGGAAGATGGGTGTCATGCTGTGGAGATCGCAGAAGCCTGTTACCGCTCTGCGCAGTCAAGCGGTGCGCCGGTCATCCTTCCCGTATTAGATTAAGGCTCCGCCACGATGTGTGTGTCAGTTTCTTCGACGCCGTCGATCGCGTGGATTTTGGTGATGACGACATCGGAGAGAGCGCGCTCGTCTTGCACGCTGATAAAGACGAAGATATCCGGACGCCCAAAGCAGGAGTGGGCCTGCTCGACTCCGGGAATGCGTTTCAGGGCCGCGACGACATCTTTGGTTCTCCCCGCTTTGACCTTGATGAGAATGTAGGCTCTGGTTGCCATGAGTTCCTCCTTCATAAGGGTAAGGTATCCCGTGATTTGAGCGCTTCAGTCGCTAGCGAACTGCTGCTCCCGGCATCGTGTTCCGATGGGAGGCATAGACTTCTTGAAAGTTTTGCCCTCGTGAGGCGAGCGCTTGCTCGCCATCCCTCACCAGCTGCATGAATCGCTTGAAATCTTCCACAGACACGTTGAATTGTCCGAGCCCCGTCGCCAACGACTGAAGTTCATCGACCGGTGTACGCAGATCCGCATCCGCGAGCGCCTCCAGTATCTCCGGCGTCCATCCGCTTGAACGGAATTGTACCAAGATATCGGTGGCATGCTCACCGTGCTTGCTTCTCACGGCGCGACGCACGAAGTCCTGCACCGAGGGATCTATACTTCTGGAAAACACAGACTGAAACTGTATGACGGATTTGACGATGCGATTGGCCTCTCTCGTGCCTTCGGGTGGGAGCACCTGCGCCTGTTCAAGGGTGGCGAGGACAGCCATCGCTGATCCGATTTGAGAAGAGGACGCTTTCGCTGCATATTGGCCCGGCTTGGGTGCGATCTGGTTTGCGGCAAAAGAGAGGCGGGACATTCCCGGCAGCGGAAATCCTGCCAGACAGGTACAGAGAACCAAAACGATGACTGGGCAAAACTCTCGTCTCGATCGTGACGGACCGGAAAGGGATCGTTCCCCTGGACGCGAACACCAGAGGTGCATGCTGCGGATTATACAGACTTGAGCCAGGGGCCGCTACCAAGGATGCCGTGACGTCTTGTTCTATTGAAACCCCACGGAAGAGTTTCTATAATCCCGCCTGCTTTTCGGGTACAGAAAGGCTGTTTGCTTCATGCTCGCCAAGGTTACGAGTGCGGCACTCGTCGGTCTCGATGCCCATCTCGTAGATGTTGAAGTTGATATCTCAGGAGGACTTCCGCAATTCTCAGTCGTAGGATTGCCCGACGCCACAGTCAAAGAAAGTCGCGACCGAGTCCGCTCCGCGCTGAAGAACACCGGATTTCATTTCCCCGCTAAGCGAATTACCGTCAATCTC
>JACPZN010000321.1 GCA_016195505.1 Nitrospirota bacterium
ATCAAACACACTGATAGAGAGCTCGTCACGATTAGCGTCGGCTACGCATGCATCATTCCCAACAGACATGTCTCCCCTACTGATCTCATCAAGGCTGCGGATCAAGCCCTCTATCAAGCAAAGCAGGAAGGTCGCAATCGGACCAAACCGGCCGGCATACTGTCTTTGGTTCAAGACTCACACGACGACTAAACACCTTCCCGCGGAGACATCCCTACCCCACTGTCCACAAGGCCATGCAACGTCATCCACGCCTAGCCCCTCGGAAACGGACCAAAGCGACCCCAGCCTCACCTCGTACTTCCGTTCCTCGCGCAAAGCGTGCAGCTCCTCAGCGCAAGCCGACAGGCTCCACCCAGCCGCAGCCTTCAGTCGGGCAGAACGCAGCCGTGCTGCTGGAACGCTATCAAGAAACGCTCCGGAAATTGGCGCAGAGTGAAGCCCTGAACAGCGGCAATCTTCCACAGGCCTTCCAGGCCATCACGGAGGCTTGCTGTCAACTGTTACAGGTTGAACGTGCCAGCATCTGGCTCTTTACCAAAGACCACGCTTCTATCATCCTAATCGACCTCTTCGAATCGGGTCCGCAACGGCACAGCGCCGAGATGGTTCTCCAGTCCGCTCACTATCCAACCTACTTCCGCTCACTCGCCAGTGAGGAACGAGCTATTGCAGCTCACGACGCTTTTAAAGACCCTCGGACCAAAGAGTTCGCGCGCACCTACTTGGCTCCCCTCAAGATCGGAGCCTTGCTGGATGCGCCGATCAGGCAAAAAGGGAAGGTCGTGGGCGTCCTCTGTACAGAACATGTCGGCACAACCCGTCAATGGACCATTTATGAGAAACAACTCACCAGCTCACTGGGCACGATGGCGACCTTGGCCATGGAAGCGGCAGAACGGCGTGAGGTAGAACAGGCGCTGCGTGTTGCGAAAGAGGCGGCCGAGGTGGCGAACCGGGCCAAGAGCGAATTCCTCGCCAGTATGAGTCACGAAATCCGGACGCCGATGAATGCCATCATCGGCATGGCCGACCTCCTATGGGAGACACCGCTCACCCCGGAGCAGCGGAAGTACCTGCGGATCTTCCGGCGAGCGGGCGGGACCCTGCTGAACCTGATCAACGACATCTTGGACCTCTCGAAAGTCGAAGCCGGCCACCTCGAGCTCGAATCGATTAGTTTCGACCTGAGTGAAGTCATCGACAAAGCCATTGAGGTATTGGCGATGCGGGCCAACGAGAAGGGCTTGGAGCTCGCCTGCCATTTAGCCCCGAATGTTCCCTGTTTCCTGATCGGTGACCCGACGCGGCTGACTCAAATCCTCATCAATCTGATCAGCAACGCCCTGAAGTTCACCGAGAAAGGGTCTGTCATTATCCGTGTAACCAACGATGCTGAGGCGCGCACTCCGGGCACGATTCGATTCTCAGTGAGCGACACCGGCATCGGCATTCCCGCCGATAAACTCAACACCATCTTTGACAGCTTTACCCAAGCGCATCCTTCAATCACTCGGCAGTATGGAGGGACGGGGCTCGGTCTCGCGATTTCCAAACATCTCGCAGAGCGCATGAACGGACGGATCTGGGCAGAGAGTGCGGTGGGCAAAGGAAGCACCTTCCACTGCTCAGTGGCGCTGCAAGTTCAAGCTCACCCCAGCGCACAAAAACCCGCTCCCCAGATCAATCTTGCGGGAGTCAGGACACTCGTCGCGGACGATCATCCAACCAATCTCCTGATACTTCGAGAAACGCTTGGCGCCTGGGGAGCCCAGGTCACGGAAGCCGGCAACGGAGCCACCGCGCTCGATGAACTCCAGTGCGCAGCCGAGCAAGGGACGCCGTATGAACTGCTCCTCCTCGACTGCCGGATGCCGGGCATGAACGGCTTTCAAGTCGCGGAGAAGCTGAAGGAGTCGTCCTTAGGAAAGGGTCTTACAGTCATCATGCTCACCTCGGACCATTGGGCCGACGATATCGCCCGCACCTATGATCTCGGCCTGGGAGGGTACCTGGTCAAACCCATTCGACGATCCGATCTGTTTCAGACCATCGGCATCGCCCTAGGTCGCGCCAAGGGAACCCCTCCACCGGCGACTGTCGAACCCTTGGATCCCGCTTCACCCACCGCGACTCGCGCGCTACGGGTGCTCCTGGTTGAAGACTCCCCGGATAATCAATTGCTGGTCCGATCCTATCTCAAGCAGTCCGCCCACAGTCTTGACGTGGCCGATCACGGCGCCATCGCGCTGGAGAAGTTCAAGAACGGCCATTACGACGTCATTCTGATGGATATGCAAATGCCCGTGATGGACGGCTACACCGCGACGAGAGCGATCCGCCAATGGGAACGAGACCACGACTTGCCTCCGACACAGATCATCGCACTGACGGCGTTGGCGCTCAAAGAGGAAGCCGGCAAGATTTTTGAGGCCGGGTGCGACACGCACATCACCAAGCCTGTGAAGAAAACCACCCTGCTGGAAGTTCTTCGGGCATATAAAGGACACGTAGCCTGACGATGCAGACCCCACAGCCTGGATCAACGGAGCGATTCACCGTGCAAATTGACCGCGACCTTGAGGACATCGTGCCGGTCTTTCTGGCCAACCGGAAGAAAGATCTCCTGACCATCAGGAGCGCACTAGCAGAACAGGACTACAAAACTATCCAGACGCTAGGTCATCGCATGAAAGGCGACGGGGGTGGATACGGTTTTGACCAGATTACCGAAATCGGCAGTGTGATGGAACTCGCGGCGGCTCAACGCGATCACTCAGCCGTTGAGCAGTACACCGCAGAGTTGGAAGATTTCCTCAGCCGGGTCACCGTCGTCTATCGATAGCAGACCCCTACTCGCCCGATGACGCCTCAGGCGCGAACAACACCGGACTCCTGATCCCATCACAACAAGCCGACCC
>JACPZN010000322.1 GCA_016195505.1 Nitrospirota bacterium
CAGGGTAGCTCCTCAAGCCCCCAATGTTTCCGCTTCGACTTGTCCAGCTCAGAGACCACAAAGAACACATGGAAAGGAGCGCGCCGTTCATCAGCCGTCTGCCCCTTGCTCCAGGCCTCACCGGCGTCGTTGAGGATCTCCAGCAGTGTTTCGTACCCTTCGTCATCGGTGGGAATAACTGACTGCGCCTCGGTAATGAGTACAACGTATCCCTTTGCGGGAAGCCATCCCAAATCGGCCAGGCATTCTTCCAGCGCGTCCCAGTTGTGTCCAAAGTAGTCGGGAAATTCGAGGGCTCGGGCAAACTCCTCGAAGACGCCCATCGGAGTGTTGCATTTCTTTCCTTGGACGACACGGAGTACATATCCCGTAGGCGGTTTGACCAGGGACGTGACGGCTGTCCCTGGAGGTGTGACAAGGAGGGATGACCAGGGGGCTGTGGCGTTCTGAAGATGGGCCTGTGCGTTGTGTTTTGTCGCCATGTGCTGCTCAATTCAATTTTGAAAATCAGTTGAGGGGAATAAACGTTCGGTAATGATCCCCCGTGTAATAGGCTTTTCCGGTCCGCTGCTCAATCACGATCCGTTCGGTATCACGCGTGCGGCCTCGTACCTTGGGATTAACGTCATACTCCCGATAGCGGCCTCGTGGCAAGCGCCGCTCCCGGTTCTGAAAGTCGCGCCCTCCGACATAGCCCGGAAGGGGCGCGCCTCCACGCTCCTTCAGCATCTTGAGGAGGTCTCGGGCTTTCTGCGGTGGCGCTGTGAATGTTGCGGCGTCCTCTGTCCCTGCCAGGGGGCTGAGCGTGGTTCCGTGAGAGGGGCTGTCGCTGAGGTTTGCTGCGATGGCAGGAAGCGCCCATGCCGTGCCGATTGCACAGGACAAGAAGAGCAAAAACAGAAATGAAACCACATGGGCCCGAAGTCGTCGATGGGTATACAAAGGCGCTCTTTCCTCAGTCAAGCGTTCGATAGAGAGGGCGGGACCGTAGCATGGTCTTCGAAATCAGGTCAAACAGCCGCAGTGCGAATTCAGATGCTTGCCTGGATGTCCCCCTCTCCGTTTGCTAGAATGAGTCGGGAATGAAGGGTGGCGCTCGTGTGCTAAGAAGCAGCGCATCGATCCTTTCCATACGACCATTCTGAGATTTCCGCGACGATCGATGCTGAGGGCGGTATCTGTGTGGATCCTCGTTGTGTATGGGATCGGTCTGGTCCATCGGGGTTTGACCCTTCCGGGTGCGCGGCTCGTCCGCTGCGTCCTCATTATTGCTATCCTCAATTTCACCGTATCCGTGATCACGGCGTTTGCTCAGAGCGGCGCGCTTGATCAGTCTCCGGCTGAAATCGTCAAGCGTTATGTGCTCTTGGATCAGAAGGGTGCACGGTTGGATGCCATGTCGTTCGAGACGCTTACGCCCTATATCGATTGGAAAGAGGAACCGGCGTGGGGCCGCGTCGTGATCATCCTAGGGGCCGACGTACCGGAGGACTACCGGCAGTGGGAAGTTATCAACAAACTGGAAGTGGTCATCCCGGTCACATTTCGGACTCTGGGCTCAGTCTATTTAGAAACAGCAGCCTTCGTGCCGGAGGAAGTAACAGAGGAGATTCGCTTTCATGTAAAGGCAGTGCGGAACAAGTGGCGCATCGTTGCTCCGGTGATCCCTCCTCATATTGCACTGAAGCGAATGTTGAACTTCGTGCGTGAAGCTGAAATCCATGAACAGGATACGGAACAGCGTAGTCTGCTTGCGGCACTCGGAGACTCTTTGCGAAAGGCGAAATGATGGCGACGACGTCCGTGGACCTGTTGATTTTCGATCTTGACGGGACGCTCATCGAATCCAAGTGGGACATTGCACGATCCGTGAACTTGACGCTGGCCGAGTTGGGGTTGCCGGAGCGTCCGATAGAGGAAATTTTCGGTTTTGTCGGCGATGGGGTGAAAAAGCTGCTGCGTCTCGCAGTCGGAGAGGAGAGTCAGGCCAAGTTCGAAGAGGCGTTAAAGGTTTTTCGCGGTCACTACCTCGAACATTGCCTGGATCAGACGGGTTTCTTTCCCGGTATCGAACCGATGCTGCTGCACTTTTCTCATAAACAGAAAGCGATCGCGACCAACAAGTCGATTGAATACACACGCGTCATTCTCAACGGGTTGGGGGCGCACCATTTCAACTATATGGTCGGCGGTGACAACGGATACGGACTCAAGCCGGAACCCGGAATGTTGCTGCACGTCATGGAGCAGTTGAACGTGCCCAAAGAACGTGCGGTCCTTGTAGGGGACAGTACAAACGACATTCACGGAGGCCACAACGCGGGCATCCGTGTCTGTGCAGTCGGCTACGGGATGGGAAATCGGGAGAAGATGGTAGCCTGCAAGCCGGATTGGTTCATCGAACGGCCCGAACAGCTTATGGAGATCTTCATATGATGACTCAATCGTCGCTCGTATCTCGCCTAAGGAAAGGAGCATATAGCGTATGGCAAATGGCGGATCGCCTGCCGGGGAATACGCGTCACGTGTCACGCGCCACGATTTTCTTGCTGGTCATGGTCCTCAGCCTGAACTTCTCCCCGACGCATGCCGCTGCCCCGAGTCTGGCCGAGCGGGTCGTTGAACACACACTTGCGAATGGCCTGACGGTCCTCATGGTCGAGCGTCATCAGACACCGGTCGTCTCAATCAATATCACCTTTGCCGTGGGCGGCATCAATGAGCAAGTCGGGCAGACTGGTCTCGCTCATTTATACGAGCATATGGCCTTCAAGGGCACGCGCACCGTCGGTACAAAGGATTATGAAAAGGAAAAGCCGATTTTGGACGAACTGGCTCGCGTCGGAACTGAGTTGGAACAGCGTCAGCGTGATCTGGCCAGGAAGAGCGGCGGGACGACAACCGAAGAGCGGGCTGCTGTTGAATCTCTTCAACAACGCGTCGCGGAACTGCAGGCCCAGGCGTCCCAGTATGTTGTCGGCAATGAAATGGCGCTGCTCTATCAGCGCCACGGGGGAGTAGGGCTCAACGCCTCAACCGGCAAAGACCTCACACGCTATACAATCAGTCTCCCATCCAATCGACTTCCCTTGTGGGCTGCCATCGAGGCAGACCGAATGGCCAATCCTGTCTTGCGCGAGTTCTACAAGGAGCGTGGCGTCGTGATGGAAGAACGGCGCTTGCGTAACGATGACAGCCCGAACGGGTTGCTGTTTGAAACCTTTACCTCCCTGGCGTTCCGCGCGCACGGGTATGGGGTCCCGACCATCGGATGGGGGTCGGACATCCTGTCGCTGACGCCTGCCGACACGGAAGCGTTCTTCAAAACCCACTACGGACCGAACCGTGCCACCATTGCTCTGGTCGGCGACATCAATCCGAAGGAAGTCATCGCCTTGATCGAGCAAACCTTCGGAAAGATTCCTGCGGCCCCTGCCCCGCCGTCGCTGGTGACTGTGGAGCCGGAACAGCGGGGCGAGCGGCGAGTGGAAGTGGAGTTCGACGCTGAACCGTCCATTGTCATCGGGTATCACAAGCCGGGCCTGGGACATCCGGATGACGATGTGTTCGACGTCATCGATGCGGTTCTGACCGACGGCCTCACCTCTCGTCTGCACCAGAAACTTGTGCGGGAGAAGCGTCTGGCCGCCTCGGTCAACTCGGATGCAAATTATCCGGGCGTGCGTGCGCCGAATCTGTTTATCCTCACGGCCACGCCGCTGGCGCCCCACACCACGGTCGAAGTGGAAACCGCGATCTATGAAGAACTGGAGCGGCTGAAGCGGGAGCCGGTCTCGCCTAAGGAGCTAGAAAAGGTAATCAACAACTTGGATGCCGACCTGGTGCGAGCTCTGCGGTCTAACAGCGGCCTGGCTTCTCAACTCGCGCTGCATCAGGCAGTGGCCGGCGATTGGCGCTACGTTCTGAAGTCGCGTGACAAGGTTGCTGCGGTCACCGCCGCCGATGTCCAGCGTGTGGCGACTCAGTACTTCACGAAATCGAATCGCACGGTTGCGGTGCTGGTGAAAAAGGGGAACGGGAAAACAATGGCTGCAGTGCCGGGTGGCAGCGAGGTGGCGCGATGATGCACGTGAAGGGTGAAGTGTCGTTGGCGAATCGAAAGGGTCTCGCCCTGGGCTTGCTGGTTATGATGCTGGTCATGCCGATGATGTCCGCTTGCGCGGGGGATCTGGCGCTCGGTAATCCTCGGACGATGACCTTTAAGCCTGTCGAGCTCTCGCCGCCGCAGCCAGAACGGGTCGTCCTCGACAACGGGATGGTTGTTTATCTGTTGGAAGATCATGAATTGCCATTGATCACGATCACCGCTTCCATGCGAACAGGGAGTTGGCTCGATCCGGCCGACAAAGTCGGTCTGGCGGCCATGACCGGATCGGTGATGCGCACCGGCGGGGGCGGGGGTCTTTCGGCAGAACAAGTCGATGAAGAGCTGGAACAGTTTGCGGGGGATGTCAGTATCAGCATCGGCAAACAATCAGGGTCTGCCTCGCTCGATGTACTGAGTAAGGACCTGAGACGGGGATTGCAGATCTTCGCCGGGCTTATTCGGACGCCGGCGTTCGATTCGGCACGCGTTGAATTGGCCAAGCTACAGGCCATCGAGGGGATCCGCCGTCGCCAGGATAGCCCGGGCTCCATCGTCAGCCGCGAATTCGTCAAAATGCTCTACGGCGCCGAGCACCCGACTGCGCGCGAGAGCTCGATCGATTCGGTGAAACGCTTGACGAGGGAGGACCTCGTTGTGTTTCACCGCAACACAATCCATCCGAACGGAATGATCTTAGGCGTCACCGGTGACTTTAAGAAAGACGAGATGCTCGACTCCTTGCGCGACGTGTTCGGAGATTGGAAGAAGGGAACTGTCCCTGTGCTGAAGATTGCCGAGGTGCCGGAGAGTGAGGCGTCGAGGCCGGTGGTCCGATTCATCAACAAAGAAACCTCGCAGACCCATCTGCGCGTGGGACATCTGTCGATCAAGGAGAGCGATCCAGACTACGTCCCGCTGGCAATTGCCAATGACATCCTGGGCGGGAGTTCGTTCCGCAGCCGGCTCTTCAACGACGTGCGGACGAATCGGGGATTGGCCTATTCCGTCGGCAGTCGGCTTAACACCGGGGTACATGATCAAGGTGTCTGGCTGATGCGGGCGGAGACCAAACTGGCTTCTACGCAGGAAGTCATTGGGCGGTTCATGGTGAATATCGAACGCATGCGTACCGATCTAGTGAGCGATGCGGAACTGGCTGAGGCGAAAGAAGCCTACGTCAACTCGTTCGTTTTTTCCTTCTCCAGTCCGTCGGCGATCGTGAGCCGCCTGATAGAGCTGGAATACGACGGGCTGCCGAAGGACTTTCTCCAGCAGCTTCGGGACAAAGTCGTGAAGCTCTCGAAGGAAGATATCTTGGCGGCGGCCAAGAAACACCTCCATCTGGATCGTCTGAAAATCGTCGCGGTCGGATCGGGCGAGACCTTGCCGAAGGTACTCTCGACCTTCGGCGAAGTGAAAGAGATTAAGCTGAGTCCGGAAGGCTAAAGAGTTGGATGTGGCATGGCGCATCACTTCCCCGCCTCCCGTGCGCCCCATCCATCGCGATCCAGGAGCTGATAGCCGACCGCTGAAGGCTTATTTATGCCGCTCGAAGACGACTTTTCTGACATCCTAAAGAAAGCGCGCACAGGGCAGGGACTCTCGGTCGGAGATGTCTCACGCGTGACAGGATTGCCCGGCGGAGACATTTCGGCGTTGGAGCGGGGGGATCAGGCGCGCGATCGTGCGGAAGTGTGGGCGCTGGCAAAGGCCTTGGGTCTTCGAACTGAGCCGCTAGCACAGATCGCGCTCGACAAGTGGGAGCCGGTCGCGCAGAAAGCGCCAGCTTGGATCGAAACCGTGCACGGGTCGATCAACGGCTACGGTGTCCAGGGGTACATCGTTCACGACGAGGGGGAGGCCGTGCTGATCGACACCGCTTACAATGCGTCCGCGATGCTTGAAGTGCTTAGCAAGAAAAGGTTTCATCTCGTGGGGATCTGCCTGACTCATGGGCATGCGGACCATGCGGATGGGATCGAGCAGATTCTGAAGCATCGAGAGGTCCCGGTCTATTTAGGACCGGAGGATATGGAGTTACTGAATTGGCGGCCGCGGGCTGATCTGCTCGCCGTGCCGAAGGACGGCCTTGCGATCAAAGTCGGTCGGCGCACGGTGACTTGCCTCGTCACACCAGGTCACACGCCGGGCGGAATCTGTTATCAGGTAGACGATCCCAAACAGCCGGCATGTTTTGTCGGCGATACACTCTTTGCTGGATCGATCGGTCGATCCAATCCGAGCAAACTGTACCCGACACATCTCAATTCGGTACGCAGGCGTGTACTCACGCTCTCACCTGCCTATTGCCTCTTGCCCGGCCACGGTCCTGCAACGACCGTCGAAGAAGAACGTGATCACAATCCGTTCGCGAGCATCGAATAACCAGGGACTCCATGGATGGATTAAGAGGCAATGAACCTCAAGATATCCGCAGGGATGTTGCTGTGGGCGCGGGGCCGGACCCAACCCTTCAGACGTTCGATGCAGCGGCGGATGACAACGAGGTGGAACCATCGTTTTTCTCGAAGTGGACGCTCCCGATAGGACTGTTTTTGTTGACCGTCTTTACCACCTTGTGGGCGGGCGCCTATCAGGCCTACAGCGGGCCGGTCCGCGGGCCGCTGAATTTTCTGCTGGCCTATCCTGAGACGCTTTGGAAAGGGATACCCTTTGCCGGCGCGCTGCTCTTCATTCTCACGACGCACGAATTAGGACATTACCTGTTGTCCAAGATTCACCGGGTGCCGGCCTCGCTGCCGCTGTTCATTCCTGGGCCACCCCATTTCATCGGG
>JACPZN010000317.1 GCA_016195505.1 Nitrospirota bacterium
CCGATAGTGCTGTGCGAGATGCCGACTTGCCCACTGTCGAGAATCATCGGTCGCGTCCGGAAATCCAGCAGGCCCTTGCCATGGGACATGGGCAGGACATTCGGGCCAGTCACACCACCGGTGAACGCACGATGTACCGAGCCATGGTGATGACACAACCTCGGGATGCCCAGCCGATCGTCGTTCGTGTAGGTCTCCCGATGATCTTACTTGATCGCGAAATCTCACAATTGCAGCAGAATCTCATTCTGGCTCTCGGCATTGCCTTCCTTGTGGCCCTGTCGCTGAATATCTGGCTGGCTAACAGCATTACAAAGCCTCTCTCGGATATCACACTGGCTGCCCAGCAACTCACCTCCGGCCACCAGACCACCCCCATCAAGACAACCGCGCGCGATGAAGTCGGCCTCTTGGCCTCCGCGCTCAATCACATGGCCAACCAGTTGCGCGCCAAAATCGATGAGCTTTCGGAAGATCGAGCTCAGCTGCTCGCCGTGCTGACATCGATGGTCGAAGGCGTCATGGTGTTGGACTATCGCGGCCGGATTTTGCAGATAAACCCGGCGCTGGAGCGAATGTTCGGTGTCTCACGCGCAGAAGCGCGGGGACGCCCCTGTGCTGAGTTGTTTCGTCATCAACGGCTGAATGATTTAGTCAATGCAATCCTGCGCTTGCGGGCGAATCATGAGGATGAAATCGTGCTGCCCCTCACAGGCCGATGCCTGCAGATTGAAGCCTCCGCCACTGGGGGAGAGCTGGAAAACGAGGCCTGTGTCGTGTTGGTATTTCATGATATTACCGGACTGCGGCGCCTCGAAAAGATTCGAAAGGACTTTGTGGCGAATGTCTCCCACGAGCTTCGTACTCCCCTCACGTCCATCAAAGGATACGTCGAGGCCCTTCTGGACGGTGCCAAGGACGACCCCGCCGCCTCTGCGAAATTTCTGGATATCATCCTCAAGCAAAGCGACCGGCTCAACCTGATTTTGGAGGACCTTCTAGAGTTGTCCAAGATTGAGTCGGGTCGCGTGTCCTTCAAAGAGGAACCCCTCGACATCCGCAGCGTCATCGAGCGGACGCTCTCGATGATCAAACCCCTGGCCGATAAGAAAGGGCATCGCCTGGTATCGTTGGTCGACGACCAGCTTCCCCCCGTAGCAGGCGACGAAGACCGGCTGGTGCAGGTGCTGACCAACCTGCTTGATAACGCGGTCAAGTACACGCCCGAGCAAGGGACCATCACCGTCGCCGCCCACCTGATTCCCAAACAGGTACAGACCGGGCCGACCGGCCATGTGGTTGAACTCACCGTGACGGACAGTGGCATCGGCATCCCCGAACAAGATCTTCCGCGCGTGTTCGAACGGTTCTACCGCGTCGACAAAGCGCGATCGCGCGAAATGGGAGGCACAGGCCTGGGGCTCTCCATCGTCAAGCACGCGATCGAACTCATGGGCGGAACGGTCAGTGTCGAGAGCCGCCTGGGCGAGGGCTCGCGCTTCGTGTTATGGATACCAGCGGCCGGGATGAATCAGAGCATAATCAGATGGACTCAGCCGGCCTGCTTCCTGGCGCTCCTGGCTGCGGCCGCCTCCGCCGAGACCATCGACGCCGCGGGCGCGACCTTTCCCGCGCCCATCTATCAAAAGTGGTTCCAGCAGTTCTACCAACTCCACCGCGACATCCAGATCAACTACCAGCCGCTTGGCGCCGGCGCGGGCATCCGGCAGCTCATCGAGGGCACCATGGTCTTTGGCGCGTCGGACATGCCGATGACCGATGAACAGATGGCCAGGATCGCGCGCTTTCGCGTGCTGCACTTTCCAACGGTGCTCGGGGCCGTCGTGCCGGCCTACAACCTCGATGGTGTTTCCGCAACGCTGCGGTTTTCGGGCGAGACGCTCGCGGGGATTTTTCTGGGGACCATAACAAAGTGGAACGATTCCGCGCTCGCTCGCGACAACCCGGGAGTCACGCTCCCGAACGCCGGAATCACCGTGGTC
>JACPZN010000337.1 GCA_016195505.1 Nitrospirota bacterium
GTAAGTACGGATCGGCCATTCGGGATCGTAGAGGTTGAACTGAGGATCCACGGCAACGAGATCCATATTCGCTTCCCAATAGGCATCGAGCGTTCCAATGTCACGCCAATATTTGATGGCTTTCTTGTTCGCATCATGAAACTTGAAAGCATAGACACGTCGTTGCTTGATCATCCGCGGGATGATGTTTTTCCCAAAGTCGTGTGCGCTGTCCTCTTGGGCGTCGGCGATCAGGTGCTCACGAATGGCCTTCGTGCGGAACAAGTAGATGCCCATCGAGGCGAATGCATGGGTTGGGTCGTCGGGGAGGGGAGTGGGCTGGGCCGGTTTTTCCTCGAAGTGGGTAATGCGATGGTCTTCATCCACCGAGATAACCCCAAAACGCGTCGCTTCCTGAATAGGGATATCAAGGGCTCCGACGACCGCATCGGCACTCTTGGCGATAAGCCAATGGTACATCTCGGCATAATTCATCTTATAAATGTGGTCGCCCGCTAGAACGAGCAGAAACTCAGGGTGTTCTCCGTCGATTAAGAACATGTTTTGGTAGACGGCGTCGGCGGTCCCACGATACCAATCTTCACTGATGCGCTGTTGGGGAGGGACTGAGGCGATGTACTCTCCCAGCTCGGCATTCAAAATATTCCAGCCTACCCGGATATGGCGGTCGAGCGAATGGGATTTATATTGAATGAGGACGGCGACTTTGCGCAGCCCGGAATTCAAACAATTGCTCAACGTAAAGTCGATGATTCGGTATTTCCCGCCGAATGGGACAGCGGGTTTGGCGCGCTGATCTGTGAGCGGATAGAGCCGCTCGCCTTTACCGCCGGCAAGGACCATCGTGAAAATATTCTTCATCACATCACATCGAATTTTAGCAGGACCGGTATCAAATAGAAAGGAAGCGGAAACATTGACTTCCAATCCCGTGCGGATGATACTAGCCATCAGAACGCGAGCGTTTGTGTGTCGCAGAACAAGAGAAAAGGAGTGAGCATGAAGCGCGATGTTGTGGTAGCCGCTCTCCCTCGAAACAATAACAAACTCGCGACCAAGTCTTCCGTCAAGTCTGCGGAGTCTCTGAACGGGATGGTATGGCGCCTCGAGCGGCTGGAGGGACAGTTACAGAAACTATCTGAGCTGGTTCGGGAGCATGCCGAAGATGTGGACCGTCTGGTCCGCATTGTCGCCGAGGATCGAGACGTCATCCGCCGACAGTTGCTCCGCAAACACCATGAGAAGGTGCGGGTCAGGAAGCATCTGCGAGAAGCCAACTCTAAAATCGGGTTGGATAGCTGATCGCATCGTTCAGGTCCTTCTACTCAATCCCGCCGGTCCTCAGGTCTGAATCTCGCGTGACGTGAAGGGAACGGCTTCTGCCCCGAACGTCATAATATTTCCAAGTCCTCGTAAAAGCAGTATAATGAGGTTGTCTTATCTGATATCACCTGCCGTCGGGTGCAGTTCAACGCATATAAGAGTGGTGACGTGGGTAGAGCTTCACGATTTTGTCTGTCCTGTGATTCCCTCTGGACGCCTCTCTGCGTTGCGGTTCTGTGTGTTGTGGCGGCAGACGGCAATCCTGTCTTCGCGGCGCCGTCAATGGGGGCAGGTCCGGAGGCATCGCCGAAAGTCGCTCCAGTTCCAGCGTCACAGAGTCTGCGGTTAAGCCTCGATGAAGCGATTGGACTTTTTCTTCGCCAGAACCTGGACCTGCTCATCGCCAAATTTGGAGTCGAATCTGCCAAGGGACAACAGATCACCGCCCGGTTGTTTCCCAATCCGGTGGCTACCATCGGGACGCTCAGTTCCTATACGCAAGGGCGTACCTTGTCGAACAGCGGCGCCCTCTTCGGCCAAATTCAACAGTTGATCGAACTGGCGGGCAAACGCGGCTATCGGATGGAAAGCGCCGGCTTTGGAACCCAGTCCGCCGAGGCTGGCTTTGAGGACGCGGTCAGGCAACTGAGCTTCACGGTTAAGGATGCCTATTACCGCATCCAATTAGCCCAACGCCGCTTGGCCTTGGCGGAGGAGAACCGGGATCGATTCTCTCGCATCCTCGAGATCAACACCATCCGCTTCAAGAAGGGTTATATTGCGGAGGTCGATCTGATTCGCATCCGGCTTCAGTTTATCGACTTCCAGTCCCAGGTGATTCAGTCCCTCCAGGAAGGGGAGACGGCTCGTGCGGATCTTCGCCAACTGCTGCGGCTCTCTCCCGCAACACAGATGGAATTGACGACGGACCTCGACTATAAGCGGCTGGATCCCGACATCGGCAAGCTTCGTACGGTGGCCATGGAGGCGCGTCCTGATGTTCGTGCCAAGCGACTGCAGTTTTCCCAACGCGAGGCGGACCTGAAACTCGCCAAAGCCTACCGTATTCCTGATGTCACGGTGGGAGGGGGGTATGCTATTCAAGGCTCCAAGGGGCCCGACAATCCTGGCCAGGTGGCGCTCAATCTTGGCTTGCCACTGCCATTGTTCAATCGAAATCAAGGCGGTATCATGCAGGCAGAAGTGGCGGTGCAGGCTGCTGAGGCGGATCTCGGCAAGACGCTCAACCAAGTCGAGAACCAAGTGGACATCGCCTATCGGAATCTGATCCAAAGCCGACGGTTGGTCGAAGCCTTTCTGGGTGGGGTGTTGGACGATGCCCGATCGACTCTGACGATCGTAGAGCGCGCTTATGAGCGAGGCGGCGCCACGATTCTTGATTTGCTGGACGCGGCGAGAACATCACGAACCATTCAACAGAATTACATCGAAGCACTGTTTAACTATCAACGCAATGTGATTCAATTGGAAAGCGCAGTGGGTCAGGAGATCGTTTCATGAGGGAGTGGAGAGTCTGTCTGTTGATCACGGCAGCACTCGTCGTCGCGGCCTGTGGGCGAGGCGAACAACCGCCGCAATTGAATGCGGCAACACACCCGCCTGGAAAAAATGGAACGGCACTGATCGAGGGCCAACCGCGTGTCGAAACGACGATCGTCGAATTCAGTTCCTCCCATCAAGGGCTGACGCTCGCAGGCAAGGTCGCCTACGGTGAAGATCGGTACTCGCGGATTTCCTCCCCGCTCCAGGGGCGTGTCGTCGAAGTCCGTGCTCATCTTGGGGATCGGGTAAAGACAGGGGATATCCTGCTTATAGTTGACAGTCCAGACATTGCTCAATCCTATTCGGAATATGTGAAAGAGGACTCCGATCTGCAGTACGCCACCAGGGCCCATGAATTGGCGAAGGATCTCTACGAAAACAAGGCGATGCCCCTCAAAGATCTGAAGCAGGCCGAGAACGAGCTGGTCAAGGCGCGGGCTGAGTTTCGTCGTGCCAAGGAACGCTTGCTCTCGCTCAGGATCTCGCCGGAAGAATTGGACAAGCCGCTGGATAAACAAAAGATCACATCGCGGTTCGAAATGAAGAGCCCGCTGACTGGGATTGTCGTGGAACGGGCTGTCACCCCCGGTCAGTCCGTCGGCGGCGATCCGTCCCAAGTCCTCTTTACGGTGGCCGATCTGGATAGGCTGCAGGTCTTGGCGGATCTCTACGAGCGGGATTTGGCGCTGGTGCGGGAAGGGCAGTCCGCTGTGGTGAAAGTTGAGGCCTATCCAGGCGTTGATTTTCCAGCTACGGTTAAGGCTGTGGGTGATGTCGTCGATCCCGCGACCAGAACGATCAAGGTTCGGGCAGCAGTGAACAATGACTTGCACAAGCTGAAGCCGGAGATGTTTGCCAGGCTGCAACTGGAAGTGGGAGAGGCCGCGCAGTTTATTGCTGTGCCCCGGGAGGCTGTGCTGGAAGTCGACGGGAAGCAGTTTGTCTACGTGGTGAATGACCCCGATCGGTATATGAAGCGAGAAGTGAAAATCTCGAATATCTCCCCAGACCAGGTGCGCATTATTGAGGGGTTGACGCCAGGAGAGAGAATTGTGACCAAGGGTGCGGTGTTGATCAAAGGGCAAGAAATCAAGGGCCTGTAAGTGATAGATCATCCCGCCGTGCACTGTTCCTGGACAAGATGAATCCATGATCGCCAGAATCGTTGAAGTCTCGCTGGTTCAGCGGTTTCTGTTGTGTGCCCTCGGGTTTCTCCTCCTATTCGGTGGCTTGTACTCCTTCCATCTTCTCGATGTCGTCGCCTATCCGGACCCTTCCCCTCCGATGGTGGAGTTGATCACCCAATACCCTGGCTGGTCGGCTGAGGAAATCGAGCGTCAAATCACGATTCCAATCGAAGTGGCCTTGAATGGGATGCCAGGACTGGCGGACATCCGGTCGCTCTCAATCTTTGGGCTGAGCGACATCAAGGTGTACTTTGACTTCGATACCGAGATGTTTCGAGATCGCCAGGAAGTCCTCAATCGGCTCACCTCAGTTCAGCTGCCGCCAGGAGCGCAGCCCAC
>JACPZN010000022.1 GCA_016195505.1 Nitrospirota bacterium
GTAGGATTTCTTGGCAGTGGGGTCAGAGTCTTTTGCATCGTTTATATTCTCCTGGGCGAAATGAGTTGGCGTCAGATCTCCATACCAAGCAACGTCGACAGAGTACGCCAGGACAAGGAGAGCAAGAACTAAGGCACCTCCCAATCCTCGGACGTCCCCTACATGCTCCATAAAACGGCGCTTCAAAGATATACCCTTTTCAACTGAAAACCTTCGGAAAACATCCGCCACTCGCCTCACATTTATTGACAGGATATAAGAGGTCTGTAATGTCCACAATACCTACATGTGGGCCCCCTTCCCCCCCAAAAGAAGGGACCAGTCTGGCAACAGCGAGCATCGCCCCGTCCATTAGCATTTTCGCTATTCAAGATCTAAGGATGCTCCCACACCCTGCTTCAATAGCTTTGCAGCGCTGGCCTCTTTGAGAAATACCTCCAACTGACCACTACTATTCACCAAGACGCTCGGCATGTGGGCGTTTCCTAGGCTATAGCTCGTGACGAGTCCCCCGATAGTTTGGCCGGCAATTCGAAAAACCGGATCCGCTCGCTTTGTCACTCTCCGAAAATCACGGAGATGCTTCGTCGTCAGGTTAGAAATAAGATTCCCGAATCGATCGATGTATATGATCTGCCCGATCAGTTGTCGTTCACGCCAGACAGGCTCTTCAAGATTGAGTCGGACGGGGTCCGTGAGAAGCCGGCCAAAGGATGCGACCGGCTCACCTTTTGCTAGCCAGGCAGCAGCGGGCGCAAAGAGATCTCTCCCATCGAACGATTTTCCAGGCGAGTCGATCCGGTACCGTCTATTCTCGATCTGCCGCACCTCTACCCCATCGTCTTCTTTCATCACATAACTGAGCAGTCCGTTGTCCGGAGCGAGAAAGTAGTAGCGCGAGGAAGAGACGAGCAGCGGGCGTCGGTCGCTCCCAACACCAGGATCGACGACGCACACATGAATGGTCCCTTCGGGAAACGAGCGATAACAGGCATGGAGTATGTATGCGGCTTCTTTGATCTGGTGGGGAGCGACTTGATGGGAGAGATCGACAATACGAGCATCGGGATGAATCGACAGGATGACCCCTTTCATGGCACCAACAAACCAATCGCGATCGCCAAAATCTGTCAGGAGTGTAATGAGCGGGAGTGCCGGCGGCACCTTAGAGTTCCTCGAACTTGATCTCCACTACTTCGTATTCGACCATCTTGACCGGAGTCTTCACTTCCACGAAGTCCCCGACTCGCTTTCCGATGAGCGCACGTCCGACCGGAGACTGCACGGAAATCTTATTGAATTTCATGTCGGCTTCGTCTTGTCCCACCAATGTGAATTGTTTCTTTGCCTGGGACTCCTGCTCGATCACCGACACAGTCGCGCCAAAGACCACCGTCTCGCTGTTGCGTCCTGTGATTTCAACAACTCGGGCATCGGCTAATTTAGTTTCGATCTCTGAGATATACCCTTTTTTCGTAATCGGTGTCGGCATGCGTGAATCACTCCCTCACAAACTAGACTTGATGGTACTCTTGCAAGGTTCGGATGGACAGTTTCTTCTTCACCATGGCTTCGATTCCAAGGACAGCGGCCACCGCCCCCCGCATCGTGGTGTAATATGACAACCCCTTGTGCAAGGCTTCCCTGCGGATCGACACTGAATCAGAATGTGAGGATGCAGTCCGCACAGTATTTACCACGAGCGCAACTTCTCCGTTCTTAATATGGTCTACAATATGTGGCCGCCCTTCCTTCACCTTGTTCACCGTAGCCACTTCCACACCCTGCCCTCTCAGATAACTAGCCGTTCCGCTGGTCGCCTGAATTTGAAACCCAAGCGTTCGTAATCGCTTGGCCACATCCAATGCGACAGGACGATCGTCCTCTTTCACGCTGATAAAGACCGTCCCCGATGTGGGCAACACAGCCCCTGCCCCAGCCTGAGATTTGGCGAACGCCCAACCGAAGTCACTATCGATACCCATCACTTCTCCGGTCGATTTCATTTCCGGGCCTAACAGGACATCCACACCGGGAAACTTGTTGAACGGGAAGACCGCTTCCTTGACCGAAAGATGCTCCGGCTGAGGAGCCTTCGTGAACCCGAGATCCTTGAGGGTCCGTCCAATCATGACCTTCATCGCCAACTTAGCGAGTGGCACCCCGATCGCTTTGCTGACGAACGGCACAGTTCGAGATCCGCGAGGATTCACTTCCAGAACATAGACCGTCTTGTCTTTCACAGCAAACTGCGCGTTCATGAGCCCGATCACTCCCAGTTCCAACGCCAGCACCTTCATGTGACGCTCGATTTCTCGCACAATCGTCTTATCCAACGTATAAGGAGGCAGTGAGCAGGCTGAGTCGCCCGAATGAACCCCGGCTTCCTCGATATGCTCCATGATCCCAGCTACCACGACCGTCTTGCCGTCGGAGATCGCATCAGCATCGATTTCAATCGCATCAGCCAGGTACTTATCGATCAAGACAGGATGTTTTGGTGAGGCCTTCACTGCAGAATGCATATACTCCAACAACCCTGCTTCGTCGTAGACGATCTGCATTGAACGTCCGCCCAGCACGTACGAGGGGCGCACCATGACAGGATAGCTGATCGTCCCTGCGATGCGCACTGCCTCATCGACGGATCGCGCCAATCCGCTCTCCGCTTGCCGCAGACCGATCTTGGTCAAGAGCTCACGAAAGCGCTCTCGATCTTCCGCCAAATCAATCGCATCAGGACTGGTGCCGAGAATTTTGACGCCTGCTCTGGACAGTGGAATGGCCAGCTTTAGCGGGGTCTGCCCGCCGAATTGCAGCACCACGCCGAGGGGCTGTTCTCTCGTCACAATGTTCAGCACATCCTCTTCAGTCAAGGGTTCGAAGTAGAGGCGATCAGAGGTGTCGTAATCCGTGCTCACGGTCTCAGGATTGCAATTGACCATGATTGTTTCGATACCTTCTTCACGCAGCGCCATGGCCGCGTGAACACAACAATAGTCGAATTCGATCCCCTGTCCGATCCGGTTCGGCCCTCCCCCGAGAATCATGACTTTCTTTCGATCAGTCGGGCGAGCCTCGCACTCACTGCCATAAGTCGAGTAGAGATAAGGGGTATGGGCCTCGAACTCCGCCGCGCAGGTATCAAC
>JACPZN010000327.1 GCA_016195505.1 Nitrospirota bacterium
CCGAGTCGAATTTCTCGGCGACCAGGTCGAATCGATTCGCCTGTTCGATCCCTCGACGCAAACCTCGATCAAGAAACTGAGGGAGTGCTGGGTGTTGCCTGCACGGGAATTTCTTCGTCCTTCCGACGCCTCGGACGCGCTCGCGCCGATTCCCCCTGACGCCGAGTGGCGCAGTCCCGACCTCTACCCCAAGATGGACACGTTGTTCGAGTATCTCCCCGCTTCTACTGGCCTGGTCCTTGATCAGCCGGGCGCTCTAAAAGAGGCCTGTGAGGCCGCCTGGGGAAAAATCGACGACGGATATCTCCGTCATGCCGACCGGGACAACGCGCAACCTTATCCATCTCCAGAACGACTCTTTCTGACGTGGGATGACATTCAGCGACAGACCGGGTCATGGCCGATGTTGGCTCTGGAACCCTTAGCGGCACCGGATGCCTCCTGGGCTCCAACCTTGTCATTTTCAGGACAGACACCGGCCGGTATCGGGCTGGGCATCAGAGGCACTGCCTTCAGCCAAACCCTCGCCCTCTTGGAGCGCCTCCGGGAAGAACACCGAGTCGTTCTCGTCGCACGAAGCCGCGGGCAGGTCGATCGCCTGCTGGCCCTCCTTCGAGAACATGACCTGCCTGCGGATGAATGGAATCCGACGGCCTGGTCGCGCCGCAGCGAAGGCAAGCGCCCTTTCTATGTCTTGCACGGCAACCTGTCGGCGGGTTTCATCTCCGGCGAGCTTCGCCTCGCGCTCCTGACGGAAGAAGAACTATTTGCGAAAGGGACTCGCCACAAGCCCCAGCCCAAAAGCAAAACGGCCACCTTCCTCTCCTCGTTGGAAGACCTCAACGTTGGCGACTATGTGGTTCACGTCCAACACGGAATCGCCAAGTACCGGGGGCTCAAGCGCCTCGTCGTACAGGATTTTGAGAGCGACTACTTAATTCTCGAATTCGCCGGCGGAGACACGCTCTACGTCCCGCTCGATCGTTTGCATCAAGTGCAGCGTTACAGCGGAGCGGAGAGCCATGTCCCCCGTCTCGATCGCCTCGGTGGAACCAGCTGGGCAAAGACGACGGCACGGGTGAAGAAAGACATCGAAGAGATGGCCCAAGAATTGGTCGAACTCTACGCCAACCGCGAGCTCGTGAAGCGAAACGCGTATGGAGGTGTCAGCACACTCTATCATGAGTTCGAAGCGGCCTTCGAATATGAGGAAACTCCGGATCAGCTCAAAGCCATCGAAGATATCATTCGCGACATGGAATCGACGAAACCCATGGACCGCCTCGTCTGCGGGGACGTCGGGTACGGCAAAACAGAGGTTGCGATGCGCGCCGCCTTCAAAGCCGTGGAACATGACCGCCAGGTCGCGGTGCTGGTACCGACGACGTTGCTGGCCCACCAGCATTACGACAACTTCGCCGAACGATTTGCACTCCCATCCCGCGCACCCTTCAGATGGCCATGTCGAGCGTCCGCGATCTCTCCATCATCGATACGCCGCCGGCCGGCCGTTTGGCGATCAAGACGGAGGTGATTCGGTCAAGCGACAAGGCAGTGCGGGATGCGATCATGCGTGAGCTTGGTCGGGGGGGCCAAATCTATTTCGTCCACAATCGGGTTGAAACCATGGAGCGGATCGGGGCTTGGCTGCACCAGCTGGTCCCGGAAGCCCGCATGGTGATGGCGCACGGCCAGATGGACGCCAAGCCGCTGGAAGCCGTGATGTTGAAGTTTGTGAAGCGAGAAGCGGACGTCTTTATCGCCTCGGCGATTATCCAATCCGGTCTCGATGTCCCCAACGCGAATACGATTATCGTAAATCGAGCCGACACGTTCGGCCTGGCGCAGCTGTACCAGCTGCGCGGTCGCGTCGGCCGAGGCGGTGAGCAGGCCTACGCTTACTTCCTGATTCCCGACGAAGGAACGCTCACGGGCGATGCACAGAAACGGCTGACTGCGATTCAGCAATTCACCGAACTCGGATCAGGATTCCGCGTCGCCGCGGCAGATCTTGAGATCCGCGGGGCGGGCAATCTGCTGGGCAAACAGCAATCCGGCCACATCGCCGCCATTGGCCTCGATCTCTACATGCGGATGGTCGACCAGGCGGTTCAACGACTGAAGGGCCACATCGTGGAAGATGAACCGGATCCGACACTGCAACTTCCGGTGTCGGCGTTCATCCCCGAATATTTCGTGGCCGATCCGCATCAACGCCTGTCCCTCTACAAACGGCTCACGGCCTGCAGCCAAGTCGGTGAGCTGGCGTTGCTGCACGGAGAGATCCAGGATCGTTACGGGCTCCCGCCGGAACCGGTTGAACGGCTGCTCGAAGTGATGCACCTTCGGATCCAAGCCAAACGGCTGCGGCTGGCCTCGATCGAAGCGGACCATCAGTCGGTCAGAATCGCGTGGAGCCCGAAAGCTGCGATTCCCGATGAAACCGTCCACCGGATGATGGACCAGTTTAAGAAGCGCTTGCGGTTCCTCAGCCCCCTTTCATTCGAGATCCAGATGCCGCATAAGGACTGGCCGTCGATCTTCTCGGAACTAAACGCAGCCTTGCAAAGCCTCAGCCTCTGTGATACCAACACAATCGGAAAGGATGCGACCCGCT
Organism: Nitrospirota bacterium; assembly: GCA_016195505.1. Taxonomy (GTDB): domain Bacteria; phylum Nitrospirota; class Nitrospiria; order Nitrospirales; family Nitrospiraceae; genus Nitrospira_D. Next base: position 2,618 of record JACPZN010000327.1, read on the forward strand.
TGTGATCGAGATCCGCATGTACCACGGCTCATGAGATCATCCCACGCCCGCACCCCTGATCGTCGCATCTCTCCTCTGTCGCTGGTCCTGGTCGGCACCCTAGCCGGTCTGGCGCTGGTGAGCTGCACAGCGCAGCAGGAGGAACCGGTCGTCGCATTGGTGAACGGACGAGCCATTACACAAGTCGAATTCGACGTTCGATGGGACGAGTTGTCCGAGGCAACCAGAGCCCGCTATATCAAGGAAGGGGGCAAGCGTCGGTTCCTGGACGAACTTATCACGCGGGAACTGCTGATGCAGGAAGCCCGACGCCAAGGGCTCGACCAGAATGACGGCATCCGCGACAAGGCCCAACGGTACAAAGAGCAACTGATCATCGACGAACTGCTGAAGGACAAACTTCGAACCAAGGTTGAACTCACAAAGGCTGAACTCGACACCTACTATGAGAAACACGCGCGCGAACTCTTGGATCCGTTGAAGGTCCGGGTTTCGCAGATGCTCCTGCCGAATTTTCCCGCCGCGAAAGATCTCGAAACACAGGTCAACCGGGGAGGAGACTTCGGCAAGTTTGCCCAGCGCTATTCTATCGACGACAAAACGAAAGCGAAGGGAGGGGATCTCGGCCCTTACCGAAAAGGGCTGGTCGTCCCTGAAGTCGATGCCGTCATCCATACCCTTAAACCAGGGATGGTCAGCGCTCCGATCAAGACGGACAGTGGGTATTACCTTGTCATGGTCACGCCCCTCGACAAGGAAATCATCCAGGCAGACTTGGCCACTCAGGAACGGCTCCGTCAGGAGCTGCTGGCCGACAAGCGTCGCAAACGGTTCGAGGAGGTCATTGCCAACATTAGGACAAACGCCACAGTCCGCCTGGCCGACGCGTCCCGTTATATCACCGAAGACACGGGCAAACCCTAGCCCTCTCCCACTCTCCCCAAGGCCTATTTGTTTCGTGTACAATTCCGCCGCTCCCAGGTCTCATACTTCCACAACAAGGTTTAGGGAGATCATGGCATCCGTTTTCCTCAGACAGAATCGGCTGCTTCAACTCAAGGCCGCCCTGGTGTTGCTCGGACTCTCGACGCTGACGCCGACCTTCTCGGCAGGCCATCTCGAAGATCGCATCGTCGCGGTGGTGAATTCCGACCTGATTATGCTGTCGGATGTGAGACGTGAGGTTGGGCCGGAGCAATCGCGCATCTCCAGACAGCACAGGGGCGACGAACTCGCGCAGCGGCTGAAAATGGCGGAGTACATGGCGCTCACGAAGATGATCGAACGGAGACTGCAGCTGCAGGAGGCTAAGGCGCGAAAAGTGGAAGTCTCCGACCAGGAAGTGAAACAGGCTGTCGAACAGATGAAACGCCAGGGTGAAACCATCGACCTGTCGAACCCGCTTCAAACACGTAACGTACGGGATCAACTGACGCTTCTGAAAGTGGTGGATCGTGAAGTGCGCAGCAGC
>JACPZN010000042.1 GCA_016195505.1 Nitrospirota bacterium
AGGTAGCTCACATAGTCTGTTCCCGGATAGGCATCTCCGCCGATCCCGATTGCCGTGGTGATGCCGTCGGCAAACTGGGAGCAGATCCAGATAATTTCGTTGGACAGGCCGCCTGACTTGGTAATGACACCGAACGACCCTTCGCGATACAGCTTGGAGAGCACGAGGTTATCGAACGCGCCACCAATTACACCCAGACGGCAGGCGCCCGCCGAGATGACGCCGATGGATGAGGGGCCGTTGAAGACCTTGCCGAGCTTGCGGGCGTGGGCGCCAAGAAGCTTCGCATCCTTTTCCGGCACACCCTCGGTAATCATCGAGACCACCTTGATGTGGGGATCATCCAAGGCTTCAATCCCGCCCTTCATGGCGCGGTCCGCACCGATGTAGACGAGGCTGGTGTTGATGCTTGAGTGATTCTTGGTGGCTTCAGCGATGGTCTTGTATACCGGGATGGCAATGAGCCCGCTGCCATAAGGAATTTCGTTAGTCTTGCCGGCATCTGGCGGATAAACAAAGGCCTCGACGTTCAGCGGTTCCTTAATCAAGTAGCAAAATTCAGCCATGCGCCGCGCGGCGTTGACACCGGCTTGGCCTCCTTGAATCACCACGCGGGTGTCCTTGTTTGCCAGAATGCTCATCGAGATCTCCCCTTCAATATCGTGACGCGTGGCTAGTGACGCGTGACGAGAACGTCTCCCTGCTCACCTGTCACGCGTGACCCGTCACTGTTTCTGAAGCGCTTTATCGACGATGTCGGTCAGCGGCGTATTGCGGTCGAAGACGTTGATGTCGAAACCCTCGTCCTTGAGCGCACGCATGGCGTCGAGACCTTCCTTCTCGCGCGGGCCGCCTCGACGCACCCAAATCTTGACACCGTTCAACTTCCCCTCCGACTTGGCCTTGCGAAATCCGTTGATGATGCCGCCGAAGGTTTTTTTCACGTCGGTGAAATTCGCGATCGCCCCGCCCACGATGATGTTCTTGATGCCGGGTAGCGAACAGACCTTGTCGGTAAGCGCTTCCACGGCCCAATCGGGCGGGTCGCCTGAATACTCCGCATAGTTGGCGAGCTTCCCGCCGCGCGCCACGACCGCGTCGGAATAATAGATGCTCGCGCCGCCGCCGGCCGGAAGCATCGCCGTATCGCCGCCAGGGATTTCGATGAACTTGACCGATCCCTTGATCTTGGAGTCGACGGCCATGACTTCCATTTCATCTTTTGAGTACGCACGGCCGAATTCCGCCGCAAAGGCAAAGTTCCAGTCCGGATGGCGGAACTTTGCGTCACCATCGAGCAACGTAACGGCATCGACTGCAACCAGCTCGCCGTCACTCTCGCGGATGACGACGGGATTCACTTCGAGATACTGTGCATCTTCATTGTCAAAGCATGTGAACATCTTGCCGGAAAAATCCGCCATTTTCTTGGCAAGCGGTCCGGTAAACCCTGCGTCCTTTACAACTCTTTCAAGCGCTTCCAGTGAAGGCTGCTGTCCAACTGCCAGCGTCAATCGCTTCACCCGATCCCAGTTCGATTCCACTTCGATCCCGCCGCAATTGGCGACGAGAATCTCGCTGCCCTCGCGGGTGGATTTCACTGCGCAATAGTATTCTTCTTTATGAGGAATCATTTCTGAGATGATCACCTGAGAGACCGTGATGCTGCCCACCTGACGGCCGATCATTTCTTTGGTCGCCGCGACAGCCCCCGAGAGGTCGAGACCGACCTTCACAAGGCCGAGTTTGAACCGAGATCCCAGCGCCTCATGGGCCTTCGCCACAAGCTTGGAGTGCTTCAACCAATCATTGGCTTGCCCCAGTTTGGTAAGTTCTTCGGCAGATGTGACGACGACATAGTTGGGGACATGGAGACCCCACTTTTTCATCAGCCCCATCCCGGGGCCTTCGAGTACCTTGGCCATGACATTACTCCTCTAGGGTGTAGAGACCGCTACAAGGGGAAGGGGATTGTAGCGAAATCGCACGGATGACTCAATACACCAGAGGGACTAAGCCGACGGGGATCAAAAGACCTAGCAATGAGAACAGACCTGGGATCAATGCCCTAAGCTGCTGAAAACTATTACGGAATCAGCCTGGGCACACAGAAGTTTGGGTGAACCGGCAGGGAAATCATCAGGAAATTTTCTTTGATTGACAGGCGGGACAAAAGAATGAGCTGCGTTCGCTTTGGAGTCGTCGAAGCAGCCGACCACACCCGTTGGGGCAGGGGTGTCCTTCTTTCCCATAGGCAAGGTGGTGCCGCTTATATTGGCCTTCGCTTCCATCCGGGGCGAAGAAATCGCGCACGCTCGAACCTCCACTGGCAATCGCCTCCCTCAGCACCATCTGCATCGTGTCATAGAGCTTCACCTGCGTCGCTTCACGGATGCGGCTTGCCTCTCGGTTCGGATGGAGCCCGGCCCGAAAGAGAATCTCGTTCGCATAGATATTGCCGATTCCGGCGATGACTTGCTGATGCATCAGGAGCGGTTTAAGCCGCCCGCGCCGCCCGCGCAGCAATTGCACGAAGTCATGCTGCGACACCGAAAGGGGATCACACCCAAATCGACGCGCGATGTACCGATTGAGTCCCTTCCGATCGAACAGCGAGAGCCGGCCGAATCGGCGCGGATTCCAATAGCGCAGTTCCGGTTCTTTGCCGCCGGTGAAGGACAACCGGACATGCACATGCTGGGGATGTTTGATCGGAACGGATCGAAAAAGCAGCAGCCCAGTCATACCCAGCTCAGCCACGATGTATCTCGATTCCTCTCCCTTCACAAACTCCAGCGCGACGCTCTTGCCGAATCGCTGAATCTGCTGAAGGATTGCATCCCGGTACCAGGGAACGGTGTGGCCTCCTTCCCGGACAATGTCCCTGCGCCCAACCCAATAGTCCGTCAAGGTTGCGCCGGTCAGACTGGCCCGCAGTTGTTGGGCAACGACTTCGGCTTCAGGTAATTCCGGCATACGATGGCTCGCTTGAATGGATCAAGAGGTCATATGCAATACACTAGCAGGCTGTTGAAAAACTACTTTTACCCCGTCGACGTGCGGGGTCGCTAGGAATCATAGACAGACTCAGAATGGCTCGCAGGATGTTCAAAAAGGCTGTCCAGCAAGGCCGCAGCGAGTGAAGAGGCGAACCGTACTTGGTGCCGTACGTTGAACCTCTAAGCGACGCGAGAACGACGCTGGCGGACTTTTCCAACATCCGGCTAGGATTAGGCCATGAGCGGTGGTAGAAAGGCAACGACAGGTACGTGGCGAGGGAAGCGATGACTCAGCCTCCGCTGGACGCGATCTTTGTCCCCGGATCTTTGTGGCTTGTGAAAGACAACTGGCGAAACCGGCGGATCTCGTCGATCGCCTGTTCTAGGTTCGGCAGCGGCATCGCTCCGGGCCGGCGGGCCATGACCAACTTCAGCACGTCGGCATAGCCCATCCCTTCGACGCAGCAGAGATAGGCCATCACAACCGAAACAGACCGCCCCATCCCAGCACGGCAACAGACCAGGGTGCGACTCTTGGACACGCGCTGTTCGAGCCACTCGACGGCTCGAACGAGTTTGG
>JACPZN010000325.1 GCA_016195505.1 Nitrospirota bacterium
CGTTCCACATGGTGTGGTTCCACCAATAGAACAGCGGCTGGGCTTCAGTTTGGTAGACCGGATTCCCGTACGCACTGCGGGTATGCTCCTGGACCAAGCGAGCGGTTACATAATCGACTTGGCCATTTCCCTTCAGCGAATAGAGCATGATGAAAAGACGGGCCTCGTGGTCATATAATTCATCGAGGCGTGTGCTGAGATCTGGCTCAACAGGAAGAAGATCCCTGGTCCACCCCATCGGATGGGGACTGCAGAGGACATAAGCGAGAACAAGAATGGGAGAAAGCAGACGTGTCATCTTCACACCCATTCGTCGCGGCCTGATCAATAAGGTGGGCGAATCCTATCATGCATATTTCCGACAATCAAAGAACAGGCCTGACAATCATCTGTGTCCAAAACGTGACCTTGCCGGAACGTGCATGATCTCCCTATAATGCCGCACTATGACAGGCAACCGCGCGTCGCTTCATACACTGGGATGCCGATTGAATCAAGCCGAAACGGCGATTCTCGGCGAGGGACTTCGTCAGAAGGGATTTCAACTGGTCGAGTTCGGCCAACCCACGGACCTACTCATTCTCAATACCTGTTCAGTCACAGAAGATGCTGAGCGGACATCGCGATATCTGATTCGTAAAACACTCAAACATTCTCCCCATGCCTTCGTCGCCGTCACGGGCTGCTATGCCCAAACGGGAGTAGAAGGGCTCAAGCACCACGCGGGCATCGATCTCATCGTCGGCAATCAATTTAAACTCGACTTACCGACCTACCTTCCGCCCGCTCAAGAGTTGAAAAAACGATCATCTCCGGAAGTTCAGCATACCAGAACAATTTCGCGCGAGGATTTTGACTTGCCACACCTCGCAGAACCGGACTCTACCCGAGCGCTGCTAAAGATTCAGGACGGCTGTAGTGCCATGTGCAGTTTTTGCATTATTCCGTTCGCACGTGGGCATGAGAGGAGCAGAAAATTTGATGATGCTCTGCGCGAGGCACAGAGTTTGGTCGCTCGTGGTTATCGAGAGATCGTGTTGACGGGAGTCAATCTCGGTCAGTACCTTCACAATGGCCGCGACTTTTGCGCATTACTTCGGCAGCTTGATCAAATGACCGACCTCGCACGCATCCGCATCTCATCAATTGAACCGACAACCGTCAGTGCTGAGTTATTGGAACTCCTGGCCGGCTCCGCGAAGCTCTGTCCTTATCTTCATGTTCCCTTGCAGAGTGGAGATGACCAGGTCTTTCTGGCCATGAACCGACGCCACACTGTGAAGGCCTATGTCGCCCTGATCGAGCAGGCTCTCGCCAAGATTCCCAACTTAGGGCTTGGAACTGATCTGATGGTGGGCTTTCCCGGCGAAACTGAAACCGCATTCCGGAACACATTGGCTGTCGCAACGGACCTTCCCTTCTCCTATCTTCATGTATTTCCCTATTCTCCACGGCCAGGCACTGCTGCCATGCGCATGCGGCCAACTGTGCCGCCCACAACGGTGAAGAAGCGAACCAATCTTCTCCACAATCTCGGACATGCCAAGCGCCTTGCTTTCCACAACAAGCAGATCGGAATAACTGTCTCCGCCCTCTTTGAAGCAAGGACGCAGGACGGGTATCGCTTTGGAACAACCCCGAACTTCACAAGAGTAGTCGTCAGCACTTCCGATGAGCTTCAGAATCAGATCAAGCCGATCACAATTACAGCCGCAACTGAACGCTGGGCTCTCGGTCAGATCGTCCCCAATCAGTCAATGAAAACCTCGCTGGCACTGTTATGACACGGAAATCACCCGCACCTCAGGTACATATTGAAACTTTCGGCTGCCAGATGAACGAATCTGACAGTGAGCTCGTTCGTTCAATGCTGAAACGGGAAGGGTTTACTTTCACTGAGGATCGTGAACGAGCCGACGTGGTTCTTGTGAATACCTGTGCCATTCGAGAGAACGCCCACAACAAGATTTACGCCCGCCTCTCTGAACTGAAGGGGCTCAAGAAACAACGTCCCCTTGTTGTCGGCGTCCTAGGCTGTATGGCTCAGAATCTGAAGGATGAGCTGACCGAAAAGGAACCACTCGTCGATGTCTTGGCCGGACCGGACGCTTATCGGCAACTCCCTTTACTGCTCTCAACTGCGCTCGCATCCCAAGAACAGGGATTCTCTAAAAAAGGATTCGCCCTCGATCTATCGGAATATGAGACCTACGACGGCATTCTACCGGACCGCAACAGTGGGGTGAACGCCTGGGTCACCGTTATGCGAGGCTGCGACAACTTTTGCTCATTCTGTGTCGTCCCTTACACCCGCGGGCGTGAACGGTCCCGTGACCCCGAAGCCATTCGGCTCGAAGCGCGTGATGCTGCCGCCGGCGGCTTTAGACAGATCACCTTGCTCGGTCAAAACGTGAATTCCTATCGCTATGGCGAATGGGATTTCGCCAGACTTATTTGTGCCGTTGCGGATACGCCGGGAATCGATCGGGTGCGGTTTACCTCACCTCACCCAAAAGACTTTCCTCCCGCACTGATAGAAGCCATTGCTGCCCATCCAAAAATCTGCAAGCACATCCATCTTCCACTTCAAGCAGGGAGCGATCGAATACTCGACCTCATGGGACGGACCTATACCGGAAATGAATATCTTGCGCTGGTGGAACGCATCCGAAGAACTCTCCCCGATGTTGTCCTCACCACCGATATCATCTGCGGTTTCTGCTCGGAATCAGATGATGACTTTCAGGATACCTATCGCATGGTCGAACGGGTGCAGTTCGACTCGGCCTATATCTTCAAATATTCGGAACGGAAGAATACGATCGCTGCAAGAAAGTACGTCGATGATGTGCCGGATCATGTCAAAGGCGCACGCGTCTCAAAACTAGTAGAGATCCAGCGCCGGATTACCCTGGAGCGCAACCTCAAATATATCGGCAAAGACGTCGAGGTTCTGATTGAGCGTGAGGCGACCCGCTCTTCAACTCAAGGGATGGGAAAAACAAACGGCAATGTCACCGTAGTGTGGGACAAGGGAACCAGCCTTTTTGAGCCAGGCACCCTCATTACTAAGCGCATCTTCGACGCTTCCGCAGCTACACTCTACGGGGAATAACCTCCCTGTACCAAATTACGAGGTATTCGGCAAAGGACACTTGCGTTCCTCCAGACGTCGCATTGATAGCTCTACTCGCTCCTTACCCAGGCTTCAACGCTGCTCACTGCCCAGAACAATTCTGCACGTTCAACCATTCGGGTTGAACATTTTCTGACTGTTCTCTGACAAATCTTTCCTACTTCTCACCCTCAGTGGCTTCTTGCCTGCCTAGCTCCCCTACCCGCTTTCATGCATTGCCTCCTTCCAGACCAGTTGATCATTCGATCTTAACCATTTGATTTTAAAGGCGACGTCATGATTCTAAGCCTGGTGACTCACTATGCTGCTTGGTTCAATGGCTGTTCCGCCTAAATCTCAAGTCTCCCGATTAATCTCCATACAGCTCTTCCCTCCTCGAAATTCAGAAGGCATGGACTTTGCTCCATCTTTTGCGTCGGTCATGTAGGAATCCCTTTTTTGTGAAGCCCCTTGAACCTAAATCTAAGCCCGATTCTTCGGAATCTCGCATGACACTCGAGACAATCATTTCCGTCGGTATCCTCGGATGGCTTGCCATGGGCATGGTGCTCATGGGCTTGGGCATCTGGTAGTTCGACAAGAAAACACAATTTGAGAATTAAGCCCTTCACCCGTTCTGAAGTTTGCCTCTCTCAGAACGCCATAAATTAAACTATTGTAATAATGAGGAGATCTGACATGCGTGCATCTTTATGTTATTCCCGACGACTTCAATACATCGGTACATTGCTCTCCCTTTGTCTCGTCGTAACAGGCTGCTCGATGTTTTACGGATGGTCAAAAATCCACAAGAGCGCCAAAGGATCGATTTACCTTACTGAAGTCGCCGATTGGTCTTTCGAGGCCAGTCATCCAGCCGTGATCGACCAGACAACCATCCTCAAGGTCGTCAAAGGGGTAGTCGCCGACGAGGCCATGAAAATGTCAGCGAACATGCCCGCCAGTGGCAGCAAGTCGATGAGAGTATTCAGCGATGAAGACGCCGAGTTTCTTGCTCCCCTGCTAGCCCAAGGCTTATCACAAGCGAGACCGGAGCAGATTGTCGGTTTCACGGTGTCTCTATCGGCAGGGTCAGGCACTGAACCCACTGCGGGCACCCTCTATGTGCACCAAGGCTCGATCTACCTGACGATCGCCCCTTCCCAAGGCAAGAAAGCCTCGGGATTCATGCCGAGCTCGGTGGCTCGTATCGAAAAGGCTCCGTCCTATGCTGCTGCAGGAGCCGCTGGAGCGCTATCCATGGTGATTGATTACCAGGCACTCGCGAAGGCTCCGGCGCCTGGTGCAATACCGGTTGCAGCCGCACCAAAGCTTATCCCGGTTTCACCGACATCTGTCGCTCCGATCGCGAAGACGACGCCCAAACAGGAAGCAACTGTCGCCGCCCAAACTCTAGCAGTGAGCAGTCCACCGTCCAGCGACCCAGTGACTACTGAGATGAGCAATGACGAACTGCTTAACAAAAAACTGGATGAACTTCGCCAAATGCGCGAGGCCAACAAGATGAAGGAGTCCGAGATTGCGGTGTTGAAAAGGGAGCTCGACTGGACAAAGCAGGAGCTTCGCGAAAGAACGGCAGAAGTGAAAGCCATCAGAGCCAACAAAGTATCCGGGCATTCGGCCCCGAAAAAGAGAACAGCCGAAGCTTCTCCGATCCGTTGATCAGCTGACCTCGAGGAACTCAGGCTGCAGCAGGACAACTTCTCGGGACAGGGGTTGCCGAAAATTCATACGGCAGTAACAGGCATACGTGACATACGTATCCTGGAGACAGTACCGAGCAAGCTCAAGCCCCTGTCCCTTCTCCCACATCTCAGCCACCTGGTCCCCGCATCCCGATTTCGACTCGACATGTAAGGCCCGGGCAAGCACATCGAGTTTCACCCAGCCTCGCGTATCCCAATTACTCCAGATCGCCATCGTGTCATAGACCGGCTCGGTGCGAAACTTCGCCAGATTGATGTCGAGGCTGGGCTTCACTTGATTGATGATCGACCGCTTCTTGATGAAGGGGAGATCAAACCCCAGGCCGTTATGGGTAATGAACAGCGTGGGTCGATCCTGGGCAAGACGCGCCCAAAACTGGCGAAGCAGTTCCCGTTCGTTTGGCCCATACCATGCGATGGCACTGCGCGCTTCCATCTGATCGGAAAACTCCAGAAGCCCGATGCAGACGATCCGACTGAAGGTCCCATCGAATGCTGACTTTGCATACAGCTCATCTTCCGCATGCCGTTGTTCCTCAGCCGCTGCCGCCGTAAAGAGGTCATCCCCTTCGGATTGAGAGCCTTCGCCGCTCCTTGACACCTTTCCTACCAAACGAGCCCATTCCTCACGGGAAGCTTGGATGGTTTCGATATCTAGAACGACTTTCACTCTGAAGCCCTCTTCGCATCACGCTGCAATGCATCAATAATGTCTTGGTCAGCCGGAGGGAACCTAAATTGCGTCAACTCTTCGGGAAGCACCCATCTGATCTCTTCACAGTCGACGGGCGCAGCCTGCCCCTGTTCGATCGCGCAGCGAAAGAAATGCAATTCCACCGTCTTTTCAGGGTAGTCGTGCCGAATAATCTGATACGGAACAGGAATGTCGACTTGAATACTGAGCTCCTCGAATAGCTCCCGCTGCAAGCACTCTGCTAACGATTCCCCAGGCTCTCGTTTCCCTCCAGGAAACTCCCAAAACCCCGCCAAGTGGACGCCGGGCTTCCGACGAGCAATCAAGTAGCGCCCTTCATGATGAATGAGTCCCGCTGCCACTTCGATGACTTTCATCCTATGTCTGCTAGCTTCCACTTGTTCTCGGATTAAAGGGATAGGTCTTGCAGAGGGACTTCATCGGACAGAGGAGACAATATGGATCACGAGCCGTACAGACCATCGCCCCAAAATCCATGATCGCCTGATTAAAGTCATACCCCTTTCCACGTGGGATCAGGGCTTCAGACAATTCCCACAATATCGTCCTCTGCGCCTTGGCGTCGCCATCGGCCACAAACACCCTATGTACGACGCGAATCACATTCGTATCCAAAATTGGGGCATCTTCATTGAATGCGAAGGAACGAATCGCGCCGGCTGTATAACGCCCGATGCCTTTAAAAGACAGCAACTTATCCGCGTCGTTGGGTAACTTTCCCCCGTACCGCTCCATCGTTTCACACGCGATACCATGCAGCCGTTCAGGACGGATGTTGTACCCCAGTGGATACCAGGTCTTCTTCACCTCAGCCACTGGGGCCTCAGCCAGATCCTCGAAACTGGGATAACGCTCCAAAAACTCATGGTACTTAGGGATGACCCGATCCACCTGTGTTTGCTGCAGCATCACTTCGGACACGAGGATGTGATACGGGTCTGATGTCTTACGCCAGGGCAGATCACGGCCATGCTCTTGATACCACTTCAAGAGACGCTGTTGAAATCGACGCTTTGCGGATGGATCGAGTGAAACTGACTTGCGAGATCTTCTCTTGGGGCGACGGGGTTGGGGAGATGTGCGGCGAGCCATACATTCACGGTCCTTGACATCGGCATTGTAGGAGCCCGCCTTTCCAAAATCAAACGCAGGACCTATCCGAGCAGACGTCAACCACCTTCTCAGGATGGCGTTCTTGTTACTGTCCGGTGTGGGCTATTCAATGAGAATTTTTCATGGTAGCGTATAGACTAAGAGGACAAGAAGGAGGGACGCCCATGAACGACCATAACACAAGGGTGAAGGCTGTTCAGGAAGATACGTCGCTATGGATACTGCTCTGGGCCAGCGGCATCGCCGTTCTCCTCTTCATGTTCATGGTTTTGCCAGCACGTGCAGCTGCTCCTCAAGTCCCCTGGGAATGTTCCAGCTATGAAGGCGATGCTCAGACCCGCTGTTTGAACGCCTTTATCGAATCCCAGCGGGAAAAAATTGGACAGCTCGAAGGTCGACTGCAAACTCAGCAGGGTACCGTCGGTCAACTCAAAGACCAGGTTGATCGCCAAGCTGCCGCGACAGCCGACTTGCAACGGCAACTTTCAGACCGGCCGGCAACAAGCATCGTCCCAGCCCCCTATCCATACAGCTATCCATACGCGTATTCATATCCTCCGGGCATAGGGTTCGGGCTCTACTTTGGTCGCCCATGGATCTACGGACCGCCCTATTATTACCGCCCCTTTTGGGGCCCCCGATATTATCGACACTGGGGTCATCGCCGGTGACAAGGCGCGTGCGTTGAAAGACCGGATAGCGCCCTCATCTCGAGCTTGGTCGTTGCAGGTTGCACAGCTGCTCAGATCAGGCTTTTCGTTGACAAGACTGCCCAGGACCAATAGCCTGCTCAGCAGGAGACTAGACCAGGCTAGGGCGGGATGGATGAACTCCAACGCGATCGGGTCAAGGTCGAACTCCTGAACACCACCTTCTTAAGCCGCCATGACGACGAAGGGCGAGTTTGGGATTTCCCGATAGACATGAGGATGCATAATGGTTGTTCGCAAGTTTCCGCGGTTCCCCGTGACAATGCCGAGCACGCTCATTCAAAAGGACAAACTGCGGTACAACGCGTCATTGAAGGACCTGTCGCTGAACGGCTGCCGGGTCGAGAGTATCATTCGTCCCTTTACCGGCATGCAACTTGAGTTGCTTCTCCAACTGCCCGGCGAGGCCACTCCAATCACAATCAGCAATGCGGCCGTTCGATGGACAGGATCTCATGGCATCGGGGTGGAATTTTTGACCGTGGCTCCTCCTCATCAAGAACGACTCAATCGTGTTGTCGAACAGCTCTCGGCAAAGGTCGGCCAGGCCTAGCACCGTTTCTTAATCCCACCCC
>JACPZN010000326.1 GCA_016195505.1 Nitrospirota bacterium
CGGTCCACTCATGTCATACGAAGGCAATGTTGGCGTGGACGCATTAAGCGTGGCCGACCGCGATCAGGGTGACGAGGTGGCCTCGTTACAATCATTGTCCCTCAACGGTGTTCGTGTGACCGTCGATCCGACCACCGTTTCGATTCGTGAGGTGGGCCTTCAACAGCCTTTGGCGCATCTTGTGATGCTGTCAGATGGCGGATCGAATCTTGGCAGGCTCGCCGTTCCCCCGCCGTCCTCCGCATTAAAGGATGTGAAGCCGGAGCCTCAGAAAGCCAAGGGCCCAGCCGTTCCAGTAACGGTTGGGACGGTAAAACTCACCAAAGCAGCCCTGACGTTTCGCGATGAATCGGTGCAACCTCCTGTCCAAACAGGACTTTCTGCTCTGACCGGTACGATCAAGGGACTGTCGTCGAAGCAGCGTGCCAGGGCGGACGTTGACCTCACCGGTCGAGTGGGTAAAGCGGCGCCGCTCAAGATTTTCGGGACCATCAATCCCTTGAGCGAGAATGCATTCACGGATCTGATGATCACCCTTGGGGGCATGGATTTGGCTGTGGGAGGTCCCTACAGCGGCAAGTATGTAGGCTATGGATTGTCGAAGGGTAAACTCTCGCTCGATTTGAAATACAAGGTCTCTCAAAAACAGCTTGAAGCAGAAAACAAAGTGTTGGTCGATCAATTGACGTTCGGGCGGAAGGTCGATAGTCCGGATGCGACGTCGCTGCCCGTTCCGTTGGTTGTCGCCCTCTTGAAAGATCGCAAGGGACGGATCGATATCGATTTACCCATTCGGGGCAATCTCAATGATCCCGACTTCAAGTACGGCAAGGTGGTCCTCTCGACGTTGCTCAATTTACTGACGAAAGTTGCAGCGTCTCCCTTTTCCCTGATGGGAAACCTTATTCCTGGTGGAGGTGATGAAGAGGCATTACAGTTCGTTGCGTTTCCTCCCGGCAGCACGACGGTGGCTGATGGGGAACTGAAGAAATTGGAAGCGTTGGCAAAAGGGTTGGAGGAACGGCCGAACCTCCGGTTGGACATCACGGGAACCGCCGACTCGGTTCGCGATCGACAGGCGCTCAATCGCATGAAACTCCAGGCGATCGTGGAGGCCAAGTGGCAGCGCGAGCGCGGGAGATCCGCTGCGAAAGGAGAGCCGATACCAGCCGGTGACGAGCAGCGGTTGATCCAACAACTCTACGAAGAGCACATGAAGAAAGCGATCCCATCCACCGCATCACCCACGGTTGATCCATCTGCGAAACCGTTGACGTATGAAGAGCAGAAACAGGTGTTGATAGCCGCTATGGCTTTGGATGAAGAGGCACTTCGCGGCTTGGCCATTCAGCGGGCTGAACAGGTTCGTGAACAATTGACCGGCGAGGGAAAACTGTCCGATGAACAGGTCTATCTGCTGGACGTCGATTTGAACGCATCAGACCATGAACAGATTCGAACCCGGCTGGCCATCGAAGCGGCGCCTTGAGGAGTAGAAGCTGAGGAGTCCAGTTTCCCCTCTTGAAGTATTCGGGACGGCGCAGTATCGTAGAGCGACCAGGCCCGTAGACCGCTACTACCACTGATATATTTATGGAGGGAACCATGGCAGTACGATTGGGAGATGAAGCGCCGAATTTCACAGCAGAGACGACAGAAGGGACCGTGAATTTTCACGAGTGGCTGGGTGGGGGATGGGGGATTCTTTTTTCTCACCCGAAGGACTATACACCGGTCTGTACGACCGAGTTAGGGACTGTCGCCAAGATTACGCCGGAGTTCAAGAAGCGGGGTGTGAAAGTCATCGCTGTCAGTGTCGATCCATTGGATTCGCACAAGGGCTGGATCAATGACATCAATGAGACGCAAAAGACCACGATGAACTATCCGATCATCGCCGATCCTGATAAGAAGGTCGCGACCCTGTACGACATGATTCACCCGAATGCCATCGATAATATGACGGTCCGGTCGGTATTCATCGTCGGGCCGGATAAGAAGGTAAAGTTAACCTTGACCTATCCGGCTTCATGTGGTAGGAACTTCGATGAATTATTAAGGGTTGTTGACTCCCTTCAATTGACTTCGAAGTTCAAGGTCGCGACACCGGCGAATTGGAAGGACGGCGAGGATTGCATCATTACTCCGGCGGTCAATGATGCTGAAGCCAAGACACTCTTCCCCAAGGGTTTCAAGGTGGTGAAGCCCTATCTGCGCTATACCCCTCAGCCGAACAAGTAGCGAACGGTTGAATACACGTTGAGGGCGGGAGCGGCCACGAGCTTCTCCCGCCTTTTGCTTGTCAGGACCTGTCTCCTTCCGGCCCCTGTCTGTGCAGCGGACAGGAAAGGGATCGTCTGATTGCCGGGGGAGAGGAACTGTGCTAACGTAAATTCCCAATGCGACAGATACGTGACAAGTCATCGTCTTCTCGGCTGCTGGTCCTCGTGTGGGTGTCCATTTGGATGCTCATAG
>JACPZN010000350.1 GCA_016195505.1 Nitrospirota bacterium
CTGTGGCTCGACGCACGCCTGGCCGCGCAGGGCACGACCGCCGACGACATGGTGCACGCCGAGCACCAGCAACAGGCGGCCATGAGCGTCACGGTGCGCAATATCATTACCAGTATGCGGTTGACGTCGGCGTTTGACTGGGCGGACTTTTTCGAGAGCGTCAGCCTGGTCGATACGATTCTACGGGGCGATCCCCGCTACACCGAGATGGACTTTGTCACTCGGGACACATACCGCCATGCGATCGAGGATCTCTCTCGCGGCACGGGTTTCTCTGAAATCGAGGTGACCGCGCGCGTCGTGGACCGCGCCAGGCTGGCTGGGGTCGAGCCGCATGCAAGTGAGCGGCCGGAGCGGGACCGGCACATGGATCCGGGCTACTACCTCATCTCACAAGGACGTCGGGCTTTTGAACGCGAACTCGGCTACAGGGTGTCCTGGAAGCGCCTGCTCCTGCGTTGGTATGTCCGGGGTTCGGCGCCGGGCTATTTGGGATCGCTTGCAGCGGTGACCGCCCTGGTCCTGGCCCTGCCGCTATCGCATGAGAGCGAAGCGGGCGTGACAGTCGTGGGACTTGCGCTTATCGGCCTTCTCGCGCTCGTGCCGGCGTCGGATCTCGCTATGGCGCTCATCAATCGCACGGTCATGGCGATCCTTGGGCCGCGGCCATTGCCTCGAATGGCATTGCGGAACGGCATTCCCAAAGAATTGCGAACGATCGTGGTGGTGCCCACGATGCTCATGAACCGGCAGGGCATCGACGAGCAAGTCGAACGATTGGAAGTCCATTATCTGGCGAATTCGGATGATGACCTGCGCTTCGCTCTGCTCTCTGACTGGAGAGATGCCCCGTCCGAAAGTATCGCAGGTGACGCCGAACTGCTGGCGAAGGCTGTGGAGGGGATCGTGCAACTGAACGAGCGGTACGGCCCCGCGGCCGACGGCGGTTCTCGCTTCGTGCTGTTTCACCGCCGGCGTGTCTGGAACGAGTCCGAGCACATCTGGATGGGGTGGGAACGGAAGCGAGGCAAGCTGCATGAGTTGAATCAACTGCTGCGCGGTTCGACTAGTACGACATTTATGCCAGTCGGCGGGCATCCCCCCGAAGCGATTCCGTCTGTCCGGTTCGTCATCACGCTGGATGCGGACACACGGTTGCCGCGGGGAGCCGCGCACCGGTTGATCGGCACCATGGCCCATCCTCTGAATCGGCCCCGGTTCGACCGTCTCTCTGGACGTGTCGTTGAAGGGTATGGAGTCGTACAGCCACGAATTACGCCGTCACTACCGGGCAATGGCGAGGGTTCGTGTTTTCAACAGACATTTTCCGGTCCCAGCGGGATTGATCCCTACGCCTCGGCCGTATCTGATGTGTACCAGGATTTGTTTCGGGAAGGGTCCTACACCGGCAAGGGCATTTACGAGATCGACTCGTTCGAGGCGGCTTTGGCGGACAAGGTGCCGGACAATGCGATGCTCAGCCACGATCTATTTGAGGGGATTTTCGCTCGTGCGGCCCTGGCGACCGATATCGAACTGTTCGAAGCCTTTCCTGCCCATTATGAAGCGGCGTCAGCCAGGCAGCACCGATGGGCACGTGGTGATTGGCAGCTGCTGCCCTGGTTGTTTGGGCGCGGGCATATCGGATCTGAAGTGCATCGTGCGGTGATGATTCCCGCGATCGGCCGTTGGAAGATCCTCGACAACCTCCGCCGCACCCTGTCGGCTCCCGCCGCGTTTCTCACACTGATCGTCGGGTGGCTGTTACCGGAAGGCTCTGCCTGGGTCTGGTCCGGGTTCATTCTGACGGCGATTGCGGTTCCCTCGCTCTTGTCCTTTGTTCTCGGACTCTATCCACGTCGGCCAGGCATTGCCTTGCGCACCCATTTTCGTGGGGCGGGCACCGACCTGAAGTTGGCCGCAACGCAGATCGCGTTGACCGTCACCTTCCTCGCGCACCAGGCCTGGCTCATGTCGGACGCGATTCTTCGTACGCTCGGCCGTCTCGTTTTCACACGGACTCGGTTGTTGGAGTGGGTGACCGCGGCTCAGGCCGAGGATGCCTACACGTGCAGCCTGGCGGGGATGTATCGGCGCATGGCGGGCGGTGTGGTACTCGCCGTTGTGGCGGCTGGTGGGGTGGCAGTGTTTGGGTGGTATGACTCCTGGGCTGCTGCGGCTCCGTTCGTCCTGCTCTGGGTGGCAGCACCTGCAGTTGCGCGTTGGGTCAGTCTGCCTCCTCGGCTCACCGGTGCCGGGCCGGTTTCGCCGGCCGATGCCCGGACGCTCCGATTGATTGCGCGTCGGACCTGGCGGTTCTTCGAGACGTTCGTGTCTCCGGAGGACCATGCACTGCCACCCGATAACTTTCAAGAAGATCCGAAACCCGTCGTGGCCCATCGGACCTCGCCGACCAATATCGGACTCTATCTGCTCTCAACCCTGGTCGCCCGTGACCTAGGATGGCTGGGGACCCTCGAGGCGACCGAACGCCTGGAAGCCACGCTGGCGACCATGAACCGTCTCGTGCTGTGTCACGGACACTTCTACAACTGGTATGACACACGCACCCTCCATCCGCTGGACCCGAAGTATGTTTCCTCCGTAGATAGCGGCAATCTCGCGGGGCATCTGTTGGTCCTGGGCAACGGATGCCGTGAGTTGATTCAACAATCCTTCGTTGAAGGCGATCTGTTTGCTGGAATTGACGATGCCATTCGGTTGTTACGCGATGCGCTTGCCGAGATTCCGGAACAACGACAGACACACACTGTGACGCGGAAACAGCTCAGCCAGGCCGTTGAAACGCTGGCCGCGTTGCTGCTGTTGCGGCCGGTGGATGCCGCAGGCTGGACCATCAGGTTTGCCCATCTGACCGCATCGTCCCATACCATCGCAGACATGGCGCAGGCTCTGGCACAGGAACGTGCAGATGAGCCCGATGGGGAGTTTCGTATCTGGGCCGATGCGGCCCGAGCGTGCGTCGAGAGCCATCTCCGGGACATGGAACTGTTGCTTCCGTGGGTTCGCTTCAGTCCGAAAGACCTCGCGGCCATGTTAGACCGTCCATCCGGGACGGTGCCGGAGTGGGCGGTCATCGCGCCGTTCTTTCATTCCGTTCCCACGCTGGCGGCCGCACCGGAACGTTTAGCAGCGGCGCTCCGCGCGCTCGAGCACTTGCGGGAAGACTTGCTGAGCAATCCGTTGCAGAACCGGGACACCTTGGCAAGGATCGGTCTGCTGGCTGATGCCATACGGCAATCGGCCGCAGATGCCGCCGCCCTCATCCGCCGTCTCGGGGCCATCGCGCAGACTGTGGAACAGATGGTTCGCGCCATGGACTTCACATTCCTTTTCGATCCGAGGCGCAAGCTTTTGTCCATCGGCTATCGCATGACCGAGAACAGCCTGGATCCCAGTTGCTATGACTTGCTGGCGTCGGAAGCCAGGCTGGCGAGCTTTGTCGCCATCGCGAAAGGTGACGTGCCGTCATCTCACTGGTTTCACCTGGGCCGTGCCCTGACGCCCGTGGGAAATGGTTCGGCACTGGTTTCCTGGTCGGGCTCCATCTTCGAATACCTCATGCCGGCTTTGGTCATGCGTTTTCCGCCAGGCAGCTTGCTGAGCCAGACCTATGAGCGGATCGTCCGAAGGCAGATTCAATATGGTGCAGAGCGCAACGTGCCCTGGGGCGTCTCAGAGTCGGCCTATAACGCGCGCGATCTCGACCTGACGTACCAGTACTCCAGCTTTGGTGTGCCGGGTCTGGGACTCAAGCGCGGTCTCAGCGAAGATGTCGTCGTCGCGCCCTATGCTGCTGCACTCGCAGCCATGATCGATCCTGCGGCGGCAACGCAAGACTTCGCCCGCCTTGCCGAGGCTGGCGGCAGGGGCGCCTACGGATTCTATGAGGCACTGGATTACACCGGCACACGGGTTCCTGAAGAGAAGAGCGTCGCCATCGTGCGGGCCTATATGTCGCATCACCAGGGCATGTCGTTGGTCGCGATCTCGAATGTCCTGAACAATGGGGTGATGAGGAACCGTTTCCACGCCGAGCCGATGGTACGGGCCACCGAACTCCTTCTTCAGGAACGTACGCCGCGCGATGCGCCGGTGGCGCGACCGCGCGCGGAGGAAGTCTCTGCTGCGGCGCAAATCCGCGACCTCATTCCGCCGGTGTTGCGGCGATTCACCGCTCCGCATGAGACGACCCCACGGACGCATCTGCTGTCCAACGGCCGGTATGCCGTCATGCTGACGACGGCCGGTTCCGGGTATAGCCGGTGGCGGGATATTGCGGTGACGCGCTGGCGCGAGGATGCAACGCGGGATTGCTGGGGCTCCTATATTTTCCTGCGCGACATGCAGACCGGGTCCGTGTGGTCGGCCGGCTATCAGCCCAGCGGCGTCCAGGCCGACGACTATGAGGTGTTCTTTTCCGAAGAACGAGCCGAGATTATCCGGCGGGATGGCGACTGGAGCACGACGCTCGAGGTCGTGGTGTCGTCCGAGGATGATGCTGAAGTACGGCGCATCTCCGTGACCAACATGGGGCCCCGCGCGTGCGATCTGCAGGTCACCTCCTACGCTGAGCTGTCCCTGGCTCCCCAGGCTGCCGATGTGGCCCATCCGGCCTTTGCGAATCTGTTTGTTCAAACGGAATTCGTGTCAGAGATCGGCGCACTGCTCGCAACGCGCCGCAGGCGGTCGGAGGAGGAAACGACGGTGTGGGTTGCCCAAGTGGTTGTGGTCGAAGGCGACACCGTGGGTGCATTGCAATATGAAACGGATCGCGCCCGATTTCTTGGACGCGGGCACCATGCCCGTACAGCTGTCTCGATGATCGATGGGCGGCCGCTTTCTAATACTGTCGGGCCTGTGCTCGATCCGGTGATGAGCTTGCGCCGCACGGTGCGTGTGCCTCCGGGCGGGACGGTGCGTGTCGTGTTTTCGACCATTGTCGGCCCAGCCCGCGATCAAGTGTTGGAGTTAGCCGACAAGTACAGCGACCCGAGAGTATTTGAGCGTGCCCTGTCGCTGGCCTGGACGCAAGCGCAAGTGCAGCTGCATCACCTCGGTATCGGCACCGACGAAGCGCAGTTGTTCCAGCGACTGGCCAACGCAGTGTTGTACGCTGATGCGTCGCTGCGGCCGTCTTCCGAGACACTCAGCCAGAGCACGGTGGACCGTGCGGTGCTGTGGGCGCATGGCGTCTCAGGCGATCTGCCCATCGTGTTGGCCTGCATCGACAAAGCGGAGGATGTCGACATCGTTCGGCAATTGCTGCGGGCACATGAATACTGGCGGATGAGGCAACTATTCACCGACGTGGTCATCCTGAATGAGAAGGCCTCGTCGTATGAGCAGGGGTTGCAAGGCTCGCTGGAAGCGCTGGTGCGAGGCAGTCAGTTGCGCCTCTGTCCAGATACCGGCGGGACGCGGGGCAGTATTCATCTCCTGCGGGCCGACCTGCTCTCCACGCAGGATCGAATGCTGCTGCAGCAGTTCGCTCGGGTCGTTCTGCTCAGCCGGCGCGGCACGTGGGCGGAGCAGGTCACTCGATCACAGCGCAGGCACCGTGCGGCACCGCCGAAGCTGCGATCACGGCGCGGGGGTACACGCCTGGATGTGCCGTTGCCTGAACGGGAACTCGAATTCTTCAACGGCCTGGGCGGCTTCGCAGAGGATGGCCGCGAATATGTCACGATCCTTGGAGAAGGGCTGCGGACTCCGCGGCCCTGGATCAACGTCATTGCGAATCCGTCGTTCGGATTTCTTGTGTCGGAGTCTGGTTCCGGGTTCACCTGGTCGCTGAACAGCCACGAGAATCAACTGACACCTTGGTCGAACGATCCGGTGACCGATCCGTCCGGAGAGGTGCTCTATATCCGCGATGATGACTCAGAGGATATCTGGAGTCCAACGGCACTGCCGATTCGCGATGACCCGGCACCGTATGTTGCCTGTCATGGACAGGGCTATAGCCGCTTCCATCATGGCTCGCACGGCATTCTGGTCGAACTGCTGCAATTTGTGCCGCCTGAAGACCCGATCAAGATTTCTCGACTCACGCTGCAGAATGCGTCCGGCCGCTCGCGTCGGCTTTCTGTCACGGCCTATGCCGAGTGGGTCCTGGGGAGTTCCCGCAGTGATTCCGCGCCCTACATCACAACGGAGATTGATCCGGAGACCGGCGCGCTATTTGCGGGGAATGCGTGCAGCGGCGAGTTCGGGGGGCGTATCGCCTTTGCCGACCTTGCCGGGAAGCAGACGTCGTGGACCGGCGATCGCACGGAATTTCTGGGGCGCCATGGAACTCTGGAGAGTCCCAAGGCGCTTGAAAAGGGAGGTGAGTTATCCGGAACCGTGGGAACGGGTCTTGACCCCTGTGCGGCGCTGCAATTGTCGATTGAGTTGGTGGCGGGCGAACGTGCGGAAATTATCTGGTTTCTTGGCCAGACAGAAGGAAGGGAGCAGGCGCGTCTCTTGCTCAATTGCTATCGTGGTGCGGACGTGAACGTACTCTTGCGCGAGGTCACAGGCCGGTGGGACGAGGTGTTGGGCGCCGTGCAGATCCGAACGCCGGAACGGGCGATGGACGTCTTGTTGAATCGCTGGCTGCTCTATCAGACGCTGGCGTGCCGGATCTGGGCGCGTGCGGCGTTCTATCAGCTGAGCGGCGCGTACGGGTTTCGTGACCAACTCCAAGATGTCATGGCTCTCAGCGTGGCGGCTCGTGATGTCACACGCGAGCATCTGCTGCGAGCGGCAGCGCGGCAGTTTGTTGAAGGTGATGTGCAGCACTGGTGGCATTCTCCATCCGGGCGCGGCGTGCGGACCCGTATCTCCGACGATCTGCTCTGGCTGCCGTACGCAGTCATTCAATTCCTTGAAGTCACTGGCGACGCAACCGTGCTTGATGAACTTGTGCCGTTTTTGGAAGGACCGGCGTTGGCAGAGGGGCAACATGAATCCTATTTTGAACCGCGCGTGTCCGAGATGCGCGCCACCCTGTTTGAACATTGTGCCCGTGCGTTGGACCGGAGCCTTGCCGTCGGCAGTCATGGCCTTCCGCTCATGGGTACCGGAGACTGGAATGACGGGATGAACCGTGTCGGCCAGCAGGGCAGGGGTGAGAGTGTCTGGCTCGGCTGGTTTCTGCACACGGTGCTCTGGGAGTTCGCCAAGGTAGCGGCCCAGCGCGGCGAGCATGTTCGTGCTGAAACGTGGCGGCTCCATGTGAGTGCGTTGAAGGCCGCGATCGAGCGAGATGGGTGGGACGGAGAGTGGTACCGGCGCGCGTACTTCGATGACGGCACACCACTCGGTTCCGCGGCAGACCTGGAGTGCCGCATCGATTCTGTTGCGCAGTCCTGGGGCGTGATCAGCGGCGCCGCAGACCCGGGCCGCGGCGCCCGCGCCATGGCGGCGGTGGAACAGCATCTTGTGAAGCGGCGGGACGGACTAATTCTCTTGTTGACCCCACCCTTCGATCGGATGCCGCAGGATCCCGGCTATATCAAAGGATACGTCCCAGGCATTCGTGAAAACGGCGGCCAATACACTCATGCGGCTGTCTGGACCGTGCTGGCTTTTGCGGCGCTGGGTGATGGGGACAAGGCCGGCGAGTTGTTCCGCATGTTGAACCCTGTTCATCGGATCTCCTCGCGAGCGAATGTCCAGCGCTACAAAGTCGAGCCCTACGTAGTAGCAGGCGACGTGTACGCCGAGCCTCCGCATGTCGGGCGTGGGGGATGGACTTGGTACAGCGGTGCGGCGGGTTGGCTCTATCGGGCCGGTGTGGAATGGATGCTCGGCTTCCGCTTGCGCGGTGCCACTCTCTCCATCGACCCTTGTGTTCCGCGCCGCTGGCCGGGGTACTCCATTCGTTTCCGGTATCACTCGGCGGTCTATGACATCGCAGTGGAAAATCCGCGCCATGTGAGTCGCGGCGTGACGCTGACTGAACTGGACAACAAACCGTTGACAGACCATACCGCTATCCCGCTTGTCGTCAACGGCGAGCATCACATTCGCATCGTGCTCGGGTGACAGACGTGGCAGGGACAGTGACTCGCCGTAGCAATGTTGTCACGCTGAGCTGTTTTGACCAGCTTGCCATCGGCCGCGCGCGCATTCAGATGGGCGAGAAGGAAGCGGTGATGCCAGGCAAGGACTCTATCCGTGGTGGTCGCAGAGGGGAAGTTGGATCAAATGCGTTGCCATTCTTGCCAGTCTGGTTGTCGGCATTGCCGCGCAAAGGGTCTTTACCTTGCTCCATCCACATGGCAGAGTCGAAGCAATTGTAGGCGTGCAAAGGCCGCTACGATTTCGGAACATTCAATTTGTAGCAATATTCCTCCTTCGGCGTATTTCCTCGTGTGGCGTTTCACCTCAAATCTCTGGCGGTCTTGATGCTCTTGGTTTTTCAACTGCCTGAATTCTCGTCGGGCCGCGATTGGCATGGTCTTCGCTTTGTGTGTTGCACAGCTAGCGTGCAGCGTTACGTTCCAGCCGCGGCAACTTATTATCCAACCACCATCAGGTATGGTGGAGCTGAAAGGAGAGAGTGATGGTTAAGGAAAAGATCAAGATGGCGAAGTGGGAATTACCCGGGGTCCCGGCCGGAGGATTACGAAAGGTGGGGCAAATCAGGGGGACGAATACCCTGATCCTACACGCCGGCCAAAATGGGATGCTCGTGGCTCTGGAACTACTGTCCACTCATACTCCCGGTGCGCCAGTGGTCGATGATCGAAACGAGTTCATTGGATTCATCAGCGAATTTGATATCCTCCGTGCGTTGGAAGCCGGCAAGGATCTTTCCAAGCTGACCGCGGAAGACATCATGGTTCACGATCGAATCGCCGTCACGGCCGAGACCACGATCGAAGAAGCCGTGAAAACGATGGAGGAGAGACGCCTGCTGAATCTTCCCGTGAAAAAGAATGGGAGGGTTGCCTACTCCGTGACG
Organism: Nitrospirota bacterium; assembly: GCA_016195505.1. Lineage (GTDB taxonomy): Bacteria > Nitrospirota > Nitrospiria > Nitrospirales > Nitrospiraceae > Nitrospira_D. Next base: position 8,978 of record JACPZN010000350.1, read on the forward strand.
CGACACGATCTCCTGCGAGCCTGGGTCGGCCTCGGCACTTCGGGAGAAGATTAAGAACAGACACTTTCGCTATGGTGGAGCGTAAACCGAACTCGGAGTGACCTGTCCCTCTCGATCAGGCTCCAGGTTTTGCAGGAGGTCCTGGTCGGAAGGAGGGTAGGTATGGAGACACAGCAGATGTATTGCAGGCGACGGAACGAACTTGCAGAATTGAAGATTGACCAAACCAAGCAGGTGAAGGACCTTGAGCGTGAGAAAAGGTAGCTTAAGCGTGGGGTCACGGAGCTGACGCTGGATAAGTTTCTTCTGAAGGAGGGGGAGATTCAGGATGGATGCACTGGGGAACCCATCTCCAGCAGGAGTTATTAGACATCTCTCACATCATGAAGTGAAGGAGTCGTTATGTCGACGTCACGTCTTCCCAGGGATAAAAAAGATCGATCGGTTCTAGCGCTGAAGCACGACCCGTACAAGACGAAGGGCAAACTCCGGGAGCCATCCGTCTGCCGCCAGTGTAAGGCGGTGTATCACAAGGGTCGGTGGACGTGGGACCCCGTCCCGTCCGACAGTCACGACGTCATATGCCCCGCCTGTGAACGGATACGGGATGGCGCACCGAGCGGAGTGTTGCTGCTGACGGGTGAATTTGTTGCCATACATCGGGACGAGATTCTCGGGCTCGCCCGTAATGAAGAGGCCCGTGTCAAAGCCGAACATCCTCTGGCTCGAATTATCAAGATCGAGGACCAAGCCAAAGCACCCAAAGGGGTAGTTATCACTACGACCGATTCTCATCTCGCGCGGCGGATCGGTGAGGCGCTGCATCACGCCCACCACGGCACATTCACCTGTCGCTATGAGGAGAGCGAAGACCTGCTCCGGGTGAATTGGCAGAGCTAAGCGGAGAGGCAAGAGCCAGTAGTCTGTCGATTTATTGCGGGAGATGAGCATGGCCACCCTGCCTTAGTGTGAGCAAGCCAGACAGCAGTCTCTTCATGCCCTTTCAGGGGGGGGACAGATGTTTGCATACCTACTTGTGTGTGCAATCGTCATCGGACTTACCCCGTCAGGCTTCGCTCAAGTCGCTGAGAAGGGCGACTATGTCACGGTGGCCAAGGGAACGAAGCTCTGTGCGAACGTCATTCTGGGAACATCCAAAAGGATGCTGGATCCGGGAAAGGGGCTCTGGCGAGTCACGAGCAATGTGCGGGCCAATGGCACGCAGAGCGTCGCCGCATTTGTCCTTGAAACCATTTATGACCGCAAGAGCGGGGAGACGACGATCAAGGAAAGCCGTTATGATAAGGATTATGCCATGTTTTTCAAACGAGACCCGGAGCACAAGGGGATGTTCCTGATGGTCAGTCCGCAGGATGGCAGTGTCGAGGCGATTGTGGAAGTGCGTAAGAGGAAGAAATAGGGCCGGTATCGAATGTGTAGCGGTCAGCCTACCGCTTCTCGTTTCTCCTTGTGTGACCAATTTCTCGGTTCTACTGCTTCGCCGCGAGAATATTCCTGATTCGTTCGTGACAAGCCTGTGTCTTCTCTCGGTGCGTCTTATCGGTCAGTGTACCGGTGCGAAACACGGACGATCTCGATGAGGGCCATACAAACGGGATAGGCTTATGGAGTTAACTGTGTTTGGTTAATGATAGTAGTAAAAAGCGGTTGATGGAAGATATAAATTGACTATATACGGTAAAGGGGCCAGAATGAATGGCGGGATGGGGAGATGTACTCATCCACCTTAGATAGGCTGATCCAACGCAGGTAGTTATCATGTCCTGCCGTTCGAGAGGGACGGGGCCACCCGCTCTTAAATGCAATGGGTCCCAAGGAAGGTAGTGTTGAAATTGTGTTGTTTAAGGCTCTGACGTTCCAGTTACGCTGACTGTCCCATCCCTTGCGCTTCCCACTTCCTTCCTAGCGCAAACGATCCCTCAGTCTCCGCCGCTTCAACGCCAGAGTGCTTGTGAAGTCCGACAGTCTCGTGAGATGTCCCTCATGGACTGGTCTGGAAGACTTCAGTCTGTTGCCGTGCTGACAGAGGCGACTTCCCGGTCACGGATCGGGATCGACTGCTGCCGAAGAAGGAGTGGGAAGGAGTGGGGTGTTCAACGAAGGGGGTTCTCATCATGAGACTCTTTACGATTGCGATAACAGGACTCGTGTGTATCGGAATGACCGTGCTTGCCCTGGCAAATCCGGCGATGCTGCCCAAGCATCCTGGATACCCGTCAGGCGGAGAGTTTGCAAACGATAAGGGCCAGCCTAACTTGACCTATAACCAATCTATTCAGGAAGCCGCGAAATCCGGCGATACGAACATGGGCTCGACGCTGATGGACCCCAATAATGCCAGATTGCTGGAACATCAAGGCGCCGGTCGACTGCCGATCGTTCAAGGGGCGAACATCAAGATTGAACCGCCGGTGAAAGAAGGCACACGGATGCCTACGAAATAGTGAATGAGGCAGCGACCAGGTGGGGCTGTGGTCCAAGCCCTGCCGAGTAAGATCATACAAATGAAGAAGAAGCGGAACTCTCCTGCTGGATTTATCGCAGAAGGCCCACTGAATGGTGGGTCGTCGTTGAAGCCCCCTATCGACAGCCCCGCAACGAGAGGCTGTCCGATTTTGGGGGGTCGGCGTTGTGTCAACCGTGGTGAGCTGCTGGATGTCGGTATCTTGAGAAACAGGGCCTCGCGTCGTTCTCAGCGCTCCGAGAATCGCGCGGCGTTTTCTCGGGATACGAAGTCGCTCCAACCCTAATTGGGGCAAGATTCCGCTATGCGCTATGAACGATCAATTAACCGTAATAAGGAGAACAAATTATGGGACAGGGTGTCCGTTCAACGCCGACTACGCAGCAGTGGGCTGAGACTATCAAAGCGAAGGTTCAAACAATCGCCGGTCAATTGGGAGTCAAGCGAGACAAGCTGACGGATGTCAATTTTGCGACTCCCGAGCAGCTTCAATCCTTGAGTGGGAGAGGACCGCTTTACGCCAACAGGATTGTAGAGGGGCGACCATATCAACGCACGGATGAGCTGGTGAAGAAGGACGTTCTTCCGCAGGTCACATACGACAGGATGAAGAACCAGATTGTGGTGAAGCAACCATGATGGAATTGGAAAGGAGCAGCGAGTCTCATGTTTCCGATGCATCCGTTGTAGTAGAGCTTAGTCGCGAACGTCAACGTACAACGGTACAACGCACCAACAGCCTCTGATGAAGCTGACGATTACCGTGGAGAAGATCGATCGTGTGATGGACGATGTTCGGGCACAAATCGAGGATCTTCAGTGCGATCTGATCAAGCTACGATTGGCGAGAGAGCGCATCGTCTTGCTGCCGGTGAATGAACGGGAACAGGAAGGCTGCGGAGTGGGCTCCCATGCCCATAAGTCGCCGTCACTGCCCCCCATCCACGTAAATATTCCGAGCAGTAATTGATGGGCGGAGTGAGTGTGGTCGCGTGAGGCCTTGCGATCATGCTCCAACATTATAGGTCCTATGCGAAGGAGACAGACATGATGAACGGGAAAAGTATGATAATCACAGCTGTGGTGATTGGCGTGGTGGGGATTCTGGGCGGAATGGTCTGGAGCGCTGAAAAGGAGAAATCCAAGGGGACGGAGGCGAACCAGGCTATTGCCATGGCGACCTCCGCCAAGATCACGATTGAAGGAGCGATGAAGACGGCCTTGGAGAAGACCCCAGGGAAGGTCATCGAGGCGGAATTGGAACAGAGGCGGGACAAGATCCTGTGGAAAGTCGAAATCCTGACCGCCGAAGAGGCGATTATGGCGGTCTATGTCGATGCCGTTTCAGGATCGGTGATGACGACCGAGGAGAAGATGGCTGGGAAGAAGCCGATCCAAGACAAGAAATCATAGCGAGGCTTCGCACAGGTCAGAAAATGACGGCTTGGGGTGGAAAGGCAACGAACTCCCAATCAA
>JACPZN010000012.1 GCA_016195505.1 Nitrospirota bacterium
AACTGGTTGATCTTGGATGCGGCAGACATACAGTGCCTTGACTAGTAGCCGCCAGGCTAGGCCGTCCGTGGGCAGGTGTCAAGGTAAGTGGATCGGGTACCGAGAAAATCTCCTTGCGCTGCTTCCGCCACTCCCACGGCGGCATGACATGAAATCTGGGTCAGGTCGGACGGAAATGTGTGAGGCACCGGGAATAGGCTTGGGAACTACCTCCTTCACCTCGAGGGGACCGGGTATGGGACCCGCGTGTTGGTGATGCCTGAAGGAGGGGCAACGTACTTTCAACTCGCGGTCTGCAGCCTTTGATTCGAGTGTTTTCGCTCAAGGCGTACAGTGCCAAACCGCACAGATTCTAGTTGAGTTCAACTCCAGCCAGGCAAGTGCGTTGAGGAAGTTTCCCCAACCCTTCGGTATTTCAATTTAGTTCCCCCTGTTTCCCAGATCCTCTCTAGCTCGTTGACATTTGGAATAACACTTGCTTTTCGTTACTAGCCGTTTTGACCTGGCGTGGCAAAACTCTATCGATCTGAAATCCAAGGCTTCTCTTTAGCAGGTAGGGGAGCGCATGTTGCGCCACAATGCGGTTGCTCAGCAGATTCTTAACGTGGTGCGGCTGAATCCTGAGTGTACTTTGGAGCAGCTCATACAGCAGATGGAGAAATTCCACTGGTCTGAAGTTTTTTTCGAAGTGCACAACCTGAGTCAGTCAGGGCATTTGCGGTTGACCCAGAGTGACTCACTATTTAGAACCAGGCTTCGCGCGCTCTCAACAAGTGATTGAGCCTGAGCTGATGGAGTCTGTGAATTCGTTGTCTCTCAGAGGCTGATCACATAGCCTTCGGAGTGGAAACGGGTGGAGTTCTGGCAGTCACGGCCCTGACTGACTAGATTAAGTCTCTTCTCCCCTACCTAGAGACCTCCACCCCCTCCCATTCTCAATCCGCGTTCGCCCATCGCATTAACGAGGGCACGAATGAACCTTACCGACAATGCCCCGCCCTCGAAACCCCGTCGCTTTTCCTAATTCTACTCGCCACTCCCACGGCGACAGCGGGTATCAAGCCAGCAGCTAGGAAAGGATGAGGGGGGTTAGTCGGCAGGCGGGGGACTCCCAGCCTCCACGATTTCATGCTGCCTTTCCTGTGCCCGGTCAGAATCAGCAATACTGTTGCTGGATGTGGCGCCTAATGACAGACTTTAGGCATGATCGGTGTGGAGATAAGGGCCTGGAGCAGCGTGGGATTTGGTCTGCTTTACATCCTCGCCTTGAGTGGATGTGGAGGAGCGCCTGCCCCCTCAGCGACGAATCAAACCCCGGCCGACGCTGTAGACTCAGATACCGTGCAGTCCCTCCAGAGACAAATCAGGGAGCGAGATCAGCGCATTGCGGAGTTAATGTCCCAATTGGAGGCCTTAGCAGTGCAGTCGCTTCAGCGACAAATTAAAGAACGGGAGAAGCGCATCACGGAGTTAGAGTTCCAGTTGGAGGCCTTGAAGTTGATTGATCAGAGCACGGAGAAACGAAGAAAACCTATCCGGCCACCCGCGACGTTGACGCCTATCGAGTGACTAGCTTCCTTAACGCGCCTCTCGCGATTCCTTCTCTAGCCCTTCCAGCACGGCATCCCCTGGCGCATATTTCCGATACCACCAGCACCAGCCGTCTTTGACCAGGGCATGATTGACGTTACTTCCATCGGGCAAGAGCACATCAGCGAGGGTGCGTCCGGTCCCGTCCAGCTGCATCTCGGCCTCTGAGTGGGGCTGGAATCCCGCGGGGTGCGAGGCAGCGTACTTAGAAAGTACGAATCACTTGCGCGATGGAGGCATAGGTGCGATAGATACAGTCGGCTGCACTGGATCGGGAGAGGTGCCCTCCATGGAACACTCGATTCTCGTCGTTGATGATGACCCCGATAGCTGGACACTGCTCGACTCCATCCTCCGCAAGCAGGCGTTCACTCCGGTGTGGGCGGCAGATGGACACCAGGCGATAGACTTGGCCTGTTCCCATCTCCCAGAAGCCATTCTCCTCGACCTTGGATTGCCTGAAGCGGAGGGATTTCTTGTCCTCCAACGGCTCAAGAGCGTCGAGCAGTTGCGCCGCATTCCCGTGATCGTGGTCACCGCGCAGGATGATGCGGGAGCGCGAGCCAAGGCCCAGGAGCTTGGGGCCGCAGCTTTCATCTCGAAGCCGATCCAGCGTGAAATGCTCCTCGCCACCCTCCAAAAACTCCTCGCGCCAGCACATTGAAAGGGACCCGTCAACGCGGCTCAGGTGTCGAGGTGTGCTGACTGGCCCTTGCCATCAATCGTGTGGTCCTCGTGATCCCGCTGCTGTCCTTCCGCGCAGGGATGTCAGCGCAAAAGCCGAAGGGGAAATGAGGGTATTTCAGTGGTCAGAGGTCGACGGGGGACTGAATGGTCAGTCTTGCTCCTCACCGGCATATCCACCACGATGTGGCAGGTTCGCATTCCGTATTTTCTTTTGTTTGAGAATCTCCCGCTCAGCCTGGAGCCAGTCGTCAAGTGGACCTTGATGAGCGCGGCGCTCGTAGATCTCGTAAGCTCGTGTGGCGATCCGGTCATGGAGAGTTGCCGATACTGACGGAATGTGTGGATCTGGCCCTGTTGCGCTGGAAGGTCTCTGGCGGGTTGGCCTTATGCGGATCGTTTTCTTAGTTGTCATGGGATCCTCCTTCGCACGCCACCCATCCGAATCGGATCGTGGATAGAAAGCTAGGCCGTCCGTGGGGAGCTGTCAAGGCGAGCGGAACGGGCACTGAGAAATTCTACGTCGGCGCTGGGTCGCGGCCCCGTCGTAGACCATGTCCGCCGGGAGCGCCTCTTTCGCAGCGCCCCAGTTCTTTTCATTGTAGGCAGTAGAGAACTAGCGGGGTCGTTGCTCGACCTTGCATCTCACGGTCTGGCGCGGGGGCGATCACATTTTTGCCTCGTCAGCGCGTGGCGAGTGTTGGCTAAAGCTGGCAGCGGTCTTTTCCCGGGATGCGACAGATCATCCAAGCCGTTTGTACCAGCGGTCTCATCACGCGAGACGACCATTGTTGTGATTGAATCTCCTCACTGCTGTCGTGCTCTATGTCCTTCTCCAGCCCTGCTCCCTTCCAACCCGACCGGGTTCCCTCGTGTGCGGGGCAGATCAGTATCGCGCGTCCTCTCAAGCTTGCTAGGATAGCGTGTGGCAGGAAGCCCGGCTCGACGGAGCGGCGATCTTGTCCGGCGTGAACAGACTGGTTCTCTCGATGTCAGGAGGTGCCTTCCATGAACGCAGCGGAACTGTTGGTTCGATGCCTGGAGAATGAAGGCGTCCAACTGGTCTTCGGCTTGCCCGGCGAGGAAACCCTTGAGCTGATGGATGCTTTCCTGGATTCCCGCATTCGCTTTATCGAGACACGGCACGAACAAGGGGCGGCGTTCATGGCCGATGTCTATGGACGACTCAGCGGGAAGGCAGGGGTCTGCCTGTCCACGCTGGGACCCGGCGCTACCAATCTGCTGACCGGCGTCGTGGATGCCTTTCTGGATCGCGCCCCGCTGGTCGCCATCAGCGGGCAAGCCTCGCTGAATCGCCGGCACAAGGAATCGCATCAGTACATCGACGTCATTTCGATGTTTAAGCCCGCGACCAAATGGAACACCTCGATCCCGAAGGCGGAGGTCATTCCCGAAGCCATCCGGAAAGCGTTCAAGATCGCGCAAACGGAGAAACCCGGCTCCACGCATGTGGAGTTGCCGGAAGACGTGGCGGAGGAACAGGTCGGGGATGCCGGCGAGTTGAAGCCGCTCTTCGTGCAGGGGCCGGTTACCCCCGAGCCGTCGCAGGCTCAAGTTGCGCGGGCGATCCAGGCGATCGCGGGGGCGCAGCATCCTGTAATCCTGGCCGGGAATGGCGTGATTCGAGGACACGCGCATGAGGCGGTCAGAACGTTTGCACGGCAGTTGCAGATTCCCGTCCTGCATACGTTCATGGCCAAGGGCGTCCTGCCGGACAGCGATCCGTTGTCCCTCTATACGATCGGCCTTCAAGCTCGGGATTATGCGGCGGTCGTCATGGAGCAGGCCGACGCAGTCATCGCCGTGGGGTATGATTTCGTGGAATACGCACCCTGCTTCTGGAATGCCCGCCGCAACAAGCGCCTCGTGCACATTGATGTGTCGCCGGCGGAAGTGGACGAGCACTATATCGTCGAGGTGGGTGTACTGGGAGACATCCGCCTCTCGCTGGAGGACATTGCCGAGGGGCTCGCGCCGTTCGATTCGCGGTGGGCGCAAGGCGCCCGCAAGACCGTCACCGACGGGTTTGACGCCGAACTGGGCGGGAAGGAGTCGTGGCCTCTGCGACCGCAGCACGTGATGCGGGATCTGCGCACCGTGCTCCGGCCCGACGATCTCGTACTCTGCGATGTCGGCGCGCATAAGCTCTGGATGGCCCGAATGTTTCCCTGCGAGGTGCCCAACTCCTGCATCATCTCGAACGGCTTTGCCGCGATGGGGATCGCCGTGCCCGGTGCGATCGCCGCCAAGTTGTTGTTTGGAGAACGTCGCGTGGTGGCGGTCACCGGCGACGGCGGCTTTCTCATGAACTCCCAGGAGCTTGAGACGGCGGTGCGTCTGGGATTGCCGCTGGTCATCCTGGTCTGGCGGGACGACGGGTACGGGGTGATTCGCTGGAAGCAACAGGTGCGGTTCGGCCGGACCTCCTCCGTCGATTTCGGCAACCCCGACCTGGTGCGCTATGCACAAAGTTTCGGAGCCGCCGGCTATCGCGTGACGGAGCCAGCGGAGCTTCGGCCCATCCTCGTCAACGCGCTGAACGGCAAAGTGCCGGCGGTCATTGATTGCCCGGTCGACTACGCAGAAAATCTCCGGCTGACGGAACGCCTGAAGGCGCTTCCGCACTGAGCCGGGGCTTGCGGAAGAAGCGGTGCCGGGCATCTCATCGAGAGCCGGAAAACAGGAACATTCCAGTTTTCTGATCGCCTCGTCCGCTCGGGATGAGCCATCCCCCGGCTACGTCTTCCACCGGTTCGGTGCCCAGACCGTGCGCCAGATTCCGCCAGACTCCAACCCTTCCCAGTAGGCCCTCTCCGCCGACATCCCCCTTACCCACGACAACTATTTTCGGGACTGAAATCTACAAGACAACGTCGATATGCTGTTTTTCTGATCGGTGCGTCCGCGCGCGGCGCGTGTGTGACGCGCACCGGTACTTCGACGACTCCATCCGCGTGCGGCGATCTTCCAGCGCGCGTGCCTTAGAGGAGTTGGGCTGGTTCAGCGGTACGTTTGATCGCGCTTACTGTGGCGCTAGTGGCGTCGAGCGCCGGCTCGATGTCGAACCGCTCCCGCCGGATCTCGCTCCCGGTTTTGCTCCGATAGACCAGTTCATCGGTCTCCAGGTCAAACTCCGGAATCTCGGTGCTCTCCCATCGCTGCTCGAAGTAGTGAGTGTAAAGGGTATAGAGGCCGTGGGTCTTGCGGTTGTGCTGCAGGACATACTCCGGCATAGTCTCCACATCCAGGTCGGCGTGGTAGTGCTGCAGCCAGAGGTAATCGCCGAGGATCACCATCTTCATCAACGGAGGATCGGCATAGAGCTTCAGCTTGACGGCCTTGCCCAAGGCCTTCAGCCGCTTGAGCAGCGTAATGCTTTGCTGGACTTCTTCCCGAAAGGCGGCCAGGGTATACCTTGGGTGATCGACGGCCCGGATGCGCTGGCTGGCTTCCTGGCTGTAGGGGTTCACGAGAAGAATCTTGGCGCCCAGGCATTTGTCGAGGACAGAGGAAAGATCTCCCACTTGGTCGACGAAGGTGCTGTAGCCGCTCGATCCCATGACCATGATGGTGCGGCCGGTGCCTTGTTCTTCCTTAAGTGCTGCGATGCGTCGCTGCGCTCGAGGCGCGCGGCGAGGGAAAAATGAGACCAGGCCGGCGCCGCTGGCCACCTGGGCGAGCGAGCGGTCTCGGATGCTGCGATGCATATAGTTGAGGCCGACGATCAGCAGGACGGCCACCGTCATTTCCACGGCGATGAGCGAAAGCTTGTCGTGCTCTATCCGAGACCAGAACGACAAGAACTGCTTGGCCCCTGCTGGGAGTAAGAGTGCAATGCCTGCACTCAAGGCGACGACGAGGATGTGATAGAGACTCCCCGCGGCGTCGCGGAGGAAGGCTCGAACTGTGGAACAGAATTCATGAAACAACGAAACACCTCTTGATATGGTTAAAACAATCCTCACGACTCTGTCAGGCTGGTCATGCGAGCGATGGGCGGTGAAGCCTTCGGGGTGTGCTCAGCAAATGCAGGACGGTCTGGTGCGGATACAAAAAAACGCGTCAGACTCGGTATCTACCGGGGGACTGCGGCCCCCGAACCCGGAAGGTCTTACGCGATCAGTTCGCACCCTAACATGATTGGGTGGCGGACACAAGCGTATCTTACAACATGAGGGCTTAACTACGATCAGAGGAGGGGAACGAGCGGTGGCAGGATCTTTTCGCCTCGTCCGCGCACGCCACTGGTCGGAATGAGCCAGCCACCGGCCACGTCTTCCGCCGGCTCTTCGCTGGTTCGCGCGGGGCGATGTCAATTACGTCAAATTGTTTTCTCGACTCTTTCCCTTCCCGCTGAAGAAGACAGACTGGGAGGCAATGGATGAAATCACCTGAGAACGAGCAAGCAAAACCGATCACACGCCTTCTTGTGGAAGACCACCGGCAGCTTGAGATGCTACTGCAATCGGCTGTGGCAGATATCGGCCATGTTGATCAGGGAGCCTACACACAATTTCGAGCCGGGCTTCTTCGGCACATTGGCATGGAAGAAAAGATTCTTCTGCCCGCCGCTCAGCGGTTTCGAGACGGGGAGCCGCTTCCGATCGCCTCCAAGCTCCGGCTCGATCATGGGGCTCTCGCCGCATTGCTCATGCCGACCCCCACGGCTGCCATCATTGCGATGATCCGTGGCATTCTCAAGGAGCACAATACGTTGGAGGAGGGCCCGGGAGGCATATATGAAACCTGCGACGAACTGGCCGGCTCAGAAGCCGCACAGCTTCTGGCCAAACTCCAGGCCGCCCCGGAGGTGACGGTTTTGTCGCACTCCGATAGCCCTGTCGTGATGAATGCCGTACAGCGGGCGGTGGAGCGAGCCGGTTATGACTTCCGCGAAGATGAAAGTTGAGAGACGAGCGGGTACTCTGCCGCGGGGACCAGAAAACAGGGACTTTCTCCTTTACTGATCGGCTTTCCTGCGCGTAACACGACTCCTCCGGAAATCCAGCATGTCCCGCGTTGTCGTCTTTCGGAACGACGATTCACACTCTGGTGCGGCCAGTAGGGAGCCGAGAGTTGAGCGCGAACCTCCGGCCGTTCAACTCTTCCGACTTGTCTTCGCCATGACGCTGGTGATCAATTGCTCCATGCGCTTGCCGTTGCAAGACGGACAAGCAACCGACCCGCGCTCGTGATCCTGTAAGCGCAAGAAAAGCACCACTTCTTTCCCGCAGTCCAGGCATTTATATTCGTACGTAGGCATGTGTGCGACCTCCCTTTCGATGGATGCGCAACCAGTCCTCCCGCATCAACGACCGTGAGTCGTGAGGCAGGAGCGGATCTCTCGTAATCACCCCTGATCCTCCGGAATGGGAGGCTCAGATCGCTGGTACCTTGAGAAATCGCTTCACTCTTCGATTTCTTGCAGTCCTGTCTTTTCTTGGGAGGTTCCACGGCGAGACCTCCTTCCGTGGTGTTGGGAGACGCCCCTTACTGAGAATGTATCTAAGCGAGCACACTTGTGGGTCGGTACTCTATCCTGTCGGAACGGCGGGGGCCAAAGAGTTTGTGTCGGAGAGAGCAGAAGGGGACGTTGAATCTTCGTCCCCGTCATTCTTCAGGCGATACTACGATAATCTCCCTGAGCGGCCTCGTCAATCGGTGGTGAACGGGCCGCGGGAGCGCTTCTTCGGGAGTAGCCTAGTCCGAAGGGAAACGCGGCAAGACTCTTCTCTTCCTAGAGAAAACTAGAAAAGGCGGAAAGTCTTGATGTAATGCTCTTGGCGCGTTGGCCTGTCGCGGCGTGGGGCGCAGTGCGCGACAAAATATGGAGTGAACGAATCAGCTCCTCACGCTTGGCAGCGAACATTGGAAGTCATTATTTATAAGTGCCGATGGGATGGGCCGAGTAGGGAGGCAAGGGGGTCGTTTTGACACGGCTGGTTTCCGGTGGCACAATTCCACGAGCTGCTATCGCCATGACTGATCTCGTTACAGAGGACAGTTCTTCCGCTTTGATTCGCCTTCGAGGCCATACGCTCTTGTGTCTGCAGGGGTTTCGCGGGGAAGGGTACAGTTCTGAATTTATCGCGAACGTGGCCGCAATCAATGGTACGTTAACCGATCACCCCGAGGTCCTGGTCGAAGTTCTTGCGTCTCCGGATGCAGTCTGTGCGGCCTGTCCACACCGTCACCCATCCGGCTGTACGCTCAACGGCGAGAGATCGGAGGAGGAGATGATGGAACAGGATCACGAAGCGCTGCGGAGGCTCGAGCTGAAGGCAGGGGATCGTCTTCGCTGGCGTGAGATTCTTGTGCGGATCCGGGCTTCAGTGACGGGGGATGATCTGCCCTCCATTTGCGGCGGTTGCCGATGGTTGCCACTTGGGTATTGCGGCGAAGGAATCAATCGGCTGCATAATCCCCTTCAGGCCACCACCGTTGGACTAGTCTTGCCGCAGTCGCTTCGTAAGGGGTGATCAATGCCGTTCGGCAGGAAACTTTACTGCAATATCGTTGCTGCGCGCAGCGTTCAGAGACGTGCGGATCTGTCAGGGAGGCGGCGATATCCTTCATTTCTAATCGCCTCGCCCGCGCGCCAGGAGAGTACCTTTATCGAACAGCAGATCAGCCGGAGCTGGATAGAAAGATACGGGACCATCCTTTGAGAAAGACTGGCCTTAGGCGGAAGCCGCAAACCAGTACTTAGAGCGGGGTCTTGACCTGCTTGCATTCCTTACGTTTGTGGGCCTAGGCTATACGCCGTCAACTCAGCCCCATCACTGCGAGACTCCTGCGGAGGTCAGACCCTGTGATGATGATTCCACACATCCATTCTTTTCTCGCGACACATGTCCTGCTGGATGATACCCGCTATCCGGGCGGGTAGAGGAGGGTATGATGGCTGATCTGATTCGAACTGCCCAATATTTCAAGGTGCAGATTGCGGATACGTCAGGGACGTTGGCTCATGTGCTTGCTCCACTGCGTGAGGCCGGAGTGAATCTGCTGGCCGTGCATGCCTTTCCTCGGAATCGCCGTACACAGGTGGATGTAGTGCCGGAAGATCCCGCCGCCTTCAAGAACACGGCGAAGCCGCTGAAGTGGAAAATGCAGGGACCAAAAATGTGCTTCCTGGTGGACGGTGATGATCGCCCCGGAGCGCTGGCGGATCTGACTACCCAACTTGCTTCGGCCAGAATCAACATCACCGCGGTGACCGGGAGATCGGCCGGCCAAGGGCGCTTTGGCGCCGTCCTGTGGGTCAAGCCGCGGGATGTGAAAAAGGCAGCCAAACTCTTCGGCATTGAGTAGGGGGAGCCGCCCCGCTCCGTTACACCGAAAATCGCGGCCTACTACATGATCCCGAAACTGCTCATCCGCGCCCGAGGAGTGCGCCATGGTGATGATGGAGGCGGTCATGGCGGGGGATGGTTCTATCGAGTTTCCCTCCGAGGGCGCCACCGGTCGGGATGAGCCAGCCACCGGTTATTTCTCCCGCCGGTTGGACGCCCAGTCCGAACGCGAGACGAGAAAACGGGTATTCTTCTTTCTGATCACCTAATCCGCGCGCGGCTCTACGATCTGCTCGGTCTTAACCGTTGACGATCGGATGGTCTGAGGCAGTCCGCGCTCATTCGTTAGTGGCCTCCTGCCGATCCTTGCCACAGCATGTCGTACCCCAGCTCCTTGGTCTCGGAACACATGGTCGCCAGTGCGGCGAACTTCTTATTGAAGACTTCGTCCGCATGGGAGCGTTCGTGCTCTTCGAACGAGCGCCAATAGGTGACGATAGCATAATGGTCGTCGCCGGTTCTGGATTCCGTGAGGGAGCCCTCGTTCGACACGAAGCCGGAGAACTTGAACACTTGGCCGGCGATAAATCCGCCTTTGTCCCCTCCGTAGGTTCCCTTGACCACGGTGCAGAGTTCCCCGACGGCCATCTCCACATCATCAAATGTGACTCCGGGCTTGAGCTTGACGGTGTTGAACAGCATTTTGGCTCCAAACGGGAGTGTGATGGGTCCGAACATATACATCCTCCTGCTCTGCAGCCACTCCGACGCCAATGTGCCGCGACGGGTGTTGCTGCATCATGAACTCTCGGCCTTTCTTGTGAAGGCCCACTTTCTATGAGGCAGAGTCGACGAAAAGGATTCAGGGCACCCGGCGAGAATCTAGTTCGGCTCATTAAACAAGAAGAGGAGGTCCGGAGTTTTCACAGAGGAGAGGTCAAACCCAGGTACGAGATCGGGTTGCGCGATCCAACATTGCGGAACTCCTAGGCACTAGCCGTTCATCATGGCGGTGGCAGAAATGGGAATTACAGAAGATAGCCCAAGACATCCTCTTCACGAACCAGCACCAACTTTTCATCGTCACCCTCCACTTCTCTGGCGGCGTATTTCTTGTACAAGACATGCTCGCCCGGCTTGAGGGTGGTCTTCACAAATGTCTTCTTCTTGATTTTCTCCTTGGAGTCCTTGTCTTCAACGAAGCAACCGGTCCCCACGGCGAGGACTTCTCCTTCCTCCGGTTTCTCTTGCGCGGTGTCCGGAATGATAATGCCGCCGGCACTCTTCTCGCTCGGCTCACCGCTTCGAATCAATACCCAATCGTGCAACGGTGTCAATTTCATCGACGTACATCCTTTCATTCACGCGCGGAGTTTGCCAGCGTGGCCCCACTCCATCTGAAAGTTGGAATGGCACAGGACCAGCTTAGCACGTCTCGGATCGAGAATAACATGACAGGGGACTATATTAAACTGGAGGGTCCAGTCTTATGATCATCCATTGGCATGTGAAGAAGAAACGCGGCTGAGTGCTTGTTGACTCCTCATCCATTCGGTACAACCGTCCTCCATCTTTCAGCATCGAACGCGCACGGTCGCTGAACCGAGCTTGCAACGTGCCAATATCGTTGGGCTATTCAGGGCCGCATTATATTGCTTGACTCCCATGCCCATTGCGCACAGGGTGATGTTCTTAGGTGTGAAGCTCCGCTGACTGTCCTATCCTCGCGCATCCTGCTTCTTCCCAGCGTGATCGATTCCCCAGTCTCCGCCGCTCCGATGCCAGAGGTTCTCTGAATGGCTGCATGTCGTGTGTCGTGGTCTGCTGATGGAGGCGGCCAGGACGCCGGCCCTGCAGCAGAGGACTGTTCGACTGACGTTCTATTCCATAGAGAGGAGTGAGCCATGCTCTACTACGCACTGACGTTCCTGGTCGTCGGCTTGATTGCCGACGCTCTGAATCTCGCTGGAGTCTCGACGGTCGCGGTTCAGATTTCGTGGATTCTGTTCTTAATCGGAATCGTGTTGCTGGTGGTCCATCTGATCACGGGGCGCACCACTCGAGTGGCGTGACAGAGGGTTGTCGGGTTGTCCGGCGGTTTCCGGCGTGACGACCCGGCCCCCACGTCAATCTCTATATAAAAAGGAGGACAATGCTATGAACGCTGAGCAACTCAAGGGGAAATGGATGCAGTTCAAAGGTGAACTGAAACAGCAGTGGGACAAGTTTACGGATAATGACTTGCAGGAGATCGGTGGGAACTACGACAAGTTTATCGGCAAAGTCCAGGAACGATATGGCGATAAAAAGCGTGAGCTGATGAAGTGGGCGGACCAGTGGCATCACAAGGATCAGCCGGACGCGACTGGGAAAAAGAATCAGTGAGGGAAATCGATCAATGAGAGACGTGTCGATACACAATTTCACATCCCGGTTCACGAGAAGGTCTAAGGCTTTACTCGCCGGACACGGGAACTCTCCGTCCTTCGATATTCGACTACAGTGGTGTCGGCGGACGATAGAGCCGGTCACTCAGTCAACCATTAACAGCACGGCAGCGTGAGGAGGTACACGATGAGCAAGGAAACTGTTTTAAATCGGGCGACGCCGACCATGTCAGCCGGCACGTCTTACGCCGGTCTTGGCAGAGAGAAAACGGGCGCCGCTGAGCAGACATCGAAGGGAGCTAGGGCTCACGACCGCATTGCGCGGCGGGCCTACGAACTGTACGAGCAAGGGGGACGGCAGGACGGCCGGGCCTTGGAAGACTGGTTGAAAGCGGAACGGCAATTGGTCGGCGCAGCCAGCCACTCGTAAGTTGTCCTGAACATTCACCGTGATGACGACAAGGAGATGAGGCCATGAACACAATCCTACGCTGGGATCCGACGAGCAGAACTCGCTGGAATCCTTTTAAAGATCGGGATGAATTGGAAAGCCGGTTGGCGACGATGTTCGCCACTCGGGAGGCGACGGGGAACGGGGGAAAGGAGGCCCTGACGGTGACCCAGTGGTCGCCGCTGGTGGACATCACGGAGGATGAGAAAGAATATCTCATCAAAGCCGAGTTGCCTGAGATGAAGAAGGAGGACGTGCGCCTCACGGTGGAGAACGACGTCCTGGCGATTTCCGGCGAACGGAAATTCGAGAAGGAAGAAAAAGGGAGGAGATATCACCGGGTCGAACGCGCCTACGGGAGCTTCGTGCGCAGCTTCTCCCTTCCGGAGGATGCGGATGGGAGCAAAGTAACCGCCGACTTCAAAGCCGGCATGCTCCAGGTGCATCTCCCGAAATGCGAGAAGACGAAACCGAAGGCCATCGAGATCAAGGTGGGCTAGTGTTGCGTTGATTGAGGGATAAGGATTGTCAGGGAAGGCTTCTTGCGCTCCGGCGACGATGAAGCCTTCCTGACGCTCCGCGCCTGCCTCGTCCACGCACGAGTTGGCCCTATGGTGATGATGGATGCGTTCCTGGCAGGGGATGGCTCATTGTTTTCTCCGACGAGCGCCCACGTTCGAGATGAGCCGGCCACCGACCACATTTTCTGGTGGTTCTCCGCCCAGCCCGAGTACGAGAAGGTTCTTGATACGCTCCTGGGTCGGATCTTTTCGTTGACAGGTCCTGCTTGAGTCAGTAGCCTACCGCGTGCTCTCTCACGCTTGGAGGCCGCCATGACCACCGTCTCAGAGATCGCGCCGGACGTGTACCGCATTTCGACATTCGTGCCGGATTTCGACCTGCAGTTCAATCAGTTTCTGGTGCACGACGAAGATCCGCTGCTGTTCCATACGGGCCCACGCGGGATGTTTGCTGCGGTTCGGGATGCGGTGGCCACGTTGGTCGATCCGGCCAAGGTCAAATGGATTGGGTTCAGCCATCTCGAAGCGGATGAATGCGGGAGCTTGCTCGAGTGGCAGCAGCTTGCACCGAATGCGATGGCC
>JACPZN010000345.1 GCA_016195505.1 Nitrospirota bacterium
ATCACCAGTCCTTCTGGACAACCAGAGCCTGATTGCTGTGAGCCAATCTCCCAAAGATCCTCCAACAAGACTCACCATGACCCTAGGTGTGATCAACCGGGCGAGTGTGATACTGTTTCTCGTCACGGGAACCGGCAAAGCCGAAGTCGTACGGGCCATTCTCGATCCAAAGACCGAGGCAGAACGACAGCTCCCTGCATCGTTGGTCGCACCAGAGAAAGGTCGCCTCATCTGGTTCCTCGACCGAGCCGCGGCAGCCGAGCTTTCACGACATCAACAGTAGACGATCTTAGAAGGCCAGAATGATTGTTGCCGGAGATATCGGAGGCACAAAAACTCATATAGCGCTGTTCGACTGGCGCAAGGATCGTGTCGATCCCGTCCGTTTGGAGTCATTCCACAGTGCCGATTACACCTCGCTGGAAGATATGCTCACAGAATTTCTCGTCCCGCCGACACCTCCGACGCCCATCGACGAATCAGCCGGCGAGAAGAGCGATGATGCAGAACTGAGGCCGGAAAGCCCGGCGAAAGAACCGCTGAAGATCGACGCGGCCTGTTTCGGCATTGCCGGTCCTGTCATTCAGAACCGTTGTCAGACGACCAATCTCCCATGGGTGGTTGATGGCACCACCCTGGCAACTCGTTTCAACATACCGAAAGTGAAACTGCTCAACGATCTCGAAGCCATGGCGCATGGGATTCTCTTGCTCCGACCGGATGAAGTCGAAATCCTCAACGCCGGCGCTCCACCACCGCACAACCAGGCGCTCGCTCTGATCGCAGCCGGAACCGGACTGGGCGAATCTATCCTCTTCTGGAACGGCTCGCGCCATCAGCCGATGCCGTCGGAAGGCGGTCACGCAGACTTCGCACCGAACAATGACAACGAAATTGAACTGCTCCGCCATCTGCGCAGTCATTACTTGCATGTCAGTTATGAACGCGTGCTGTCCGGCCCCGGTCTGCATGCCATTTATGACTACGTTCGCGACAGCAAGAAGAATGAACCGACATGGCTTTCGGAACAAATCAAAGCCGGTGATCCTGCTGCAGTGATCGCAGAAGCCGGGCTTAAGGGGCAGGCAGACATCGCCAAACAGGCGCTCGATCTCTTTGCCTCTATCTATGGAGCTGAAGCGGGGAACCTTGCTCTGAAGGCCATGACCCTCAATGGTGTGTATCTGGGCGGCGGCATCGCACCGAAGTTACTGGCCAAACTGAAAGATGGAACATTCATGAAAGCCTTCAAGAACAAAGGCCGCTATGCACGCTTCATGGGTTCGATCCCGGTCAAAGTCGTCATGAATCAAAAGACCCCCCTACTCGGTGCCGCCTCCGTGGCAGCAGCCCTCGCCCATAGTCCGACGTCATGATGAGTAACCAGGAACTCGATAGCCTGAAGAAAGCGGCGGCGTTAACCGCCATCGAATTCGTCCGCGATGGCATGACCGTTGGCCTCGGGACCGGTTCAACGGCCAAGCATATGGTCATGGCGTTGGGGGATAGGGTCCGCGCCGGTATGAAGCTGCGAGGTGTGCCGACCTCCCGTGAGACTGCCGAATTGGCTAGGCAGCAGGGTATTCCCCTCATCGACCAGGACAATGCCTGGATTATCGATGTTGCAATCGACGGGGCCGATCAGGTTGATCCAGACTTTAATCTCATCAAGGGCGGAGGTGGAGCGCTCCTAAAGGAAAAGATCGTTGCGGCCTCGGCCAAGCAGTTTATCGTATTGGTCGACCATACCAAGCTGGTCCCCGTACTGGGGGGATTATTCCCGCTCCCCATCGAAGTGGTTCATTTCGGCTGGGGAAGTACGGCGCGCGAAATCGAATCACTGACCAAAAGCCGCGTGGTACTCCGTGAACGAAACGGTGCCCCATTTAAAACCGAGGCCGGCAATATAATCGTGGATGTACATATTAAGCGCATCGACCAGCCGCGTGAGCTAGAGCTCGCGTTGAACAACATTCCTGGGATCGTGGAAACCGGCCTTTTCGTCAACCGAACGGACGTCTTGATCGTCGGCACCGCCCAGGGCGTCCAAACCCAACATATCCAGAGGACATGAGAGAGTCCATCAGCAGACGCCAGGCGTTCAAGAGCGTGGCCAAGCAGGCCCGCTTCCTGCTGGTCCTTCCTGTAGCACAGACACTTCTTTCAGCATTGGCGCCAGCTGGTGCTGCGACCACGACTGCACGACCGAAAGGTGAAGAGATGAATCTTGATGACACACCTGGCAGCGTTGACCCCTATCGATTGCCCAGACACATTATTCCAAATCGATATGAGATCCGGCTTGAACCTGATCTTGTCACGGCCACATTTGCCGGCAAGGAAACCATTGCCCTCACGGTTACGCAGGCCACGAGCGCCATCATCCTGAATGCTGTTGATCTGGCAATTGCTTCAGCCACACTTGAGGGGTCATCAAGTATGCGACTGGAGGCCACGATTGCGTTAGATGATTCGATGCAACGCTGTCACCTGACGTTTCCTCAGTCCATCACACCAGGAGACTGGCGGCTACATCTGACCTTTCAAGGGAAGTTGAATGACCAACTGCGCGGATTCTATCGCAGCACCTATAAGGACACGATTGGCGTTACGCACACGATGGCCGCGACACAATTTGAAGCCACCGATGCGCGGCGGGCCTTTCCCTGTTGGGATGAACCGGATTTCAAAGCAGTGTTCGCCACAACCCTGGTCATCGATCCACGGCTGACCGCTGTCTCGAATACGTTCGTCGCATCGGAGTCTATTGAAGCCGGGAAGAAGGTCGTGCGCTTCGCCGACAGCATCAAGATGTCGA
>JACPZN010000013.1 GCA_016195505.1 Nitrospirota bacterium
AGCCGGAAGCGGCCATCCATCTAGTTGCTGTTCTGCCGCCGACATTGTGGCGGCCCTGTTCTTCTCCGTCATGCGGTACGACCCGAAAAATCCGAAGGCTCCGAACAGCGATCGATTCGTGCTTTCAAAAGGCCATGCCGCTCCCCTCCTCTATGCAGCCTGGGCAGAGGCCGGCTTGTTTCCCAAGAGTGAGCTGCTCAAGCTCCGCACCTTAACCTCCGACCTCGAAGGCCACCCGACTCCTCGCTTGTCCTTCGTTGACATGGCAACGGGCTCGCTCGGACAGGGACTTCCCGTCGGTCTCGGCATCGCCCTCAATGCAAAGTTTGTCGACAAGTTTGACCACAGAACCTACGTGTTGATGGGCGATGGGGAATCTGTCGAGGGATCCGTGTGGGAGGCAGCCGAGCTCGCGCGCCATCACAGTTTAGATAATCTGTGCGCCATCGTGGACGTTAATCGACTCGGTCAAAGCGATCCCACCATGCTGCAACATGACATGGAGGGTTACCGCTCCCGCTGGTCTGGCTTTGGCTGGCAGGCACTAGTGGTTGACGGGCACGATCTTTCTGCTCTACTCACAGCATTTGATACCGCTGCCAACACCAAAGGCAAACCGACTGTTCTCCTCGCCAAAACGTTCAAGGGCAGGGGCGTCTCCTTCATGGAGAACCATCCTGGCTGGCATGGAAAGCCTGTACCCAAAGGGGAGGAAACCCAGAAGGCCATCGATGAGTTGACCAAGCAATTGAAGCCGAGCAACATATCAATTTCATTGAAGAAACCATCGACGCCGGCTCTGCGGCCTTCGTCTCTCAGTCCCCTCCCACCTTCGCCATACAAAGTAGGCGATTCTGCCGCCACACGCGAAGCCTTCGGCGTCGCCCTTGAAGCGCTGGGCGCGGTAAACCCCTTGGTGGTAGGACTTGATGCCGACGTCAAAAATTCGACCTATACTGATAAATTCGGCAAGAAGTTTCCCGATCGATTCTTCGAAAACTTTA
Organism: Nitrospirota bacterium; assembly: GCA_016195505.1. GTDB lineage: Bacteria > Nitrospirota > Nitrospiria > Nitrospirales > Nitrospiraceae > Nitrospira_D. The sequence continues at coordinate 1,005 of JACPZN010000013.1, forward strand.
TAGCCGAACAAAACATGGTCGGTGCAGCAGCCGGCCTCTCGGCTTGCGGTAAAGTCCCGTTCGCGGCGACATTTGCCTGTTTCCTCGCCAGGGCGTACGACTTCATCCGTATGGCAGCAATCAGCCAATCAAACATCAAGCTCGTGGGAACGCACGTAGGCGTGAGCATCGGGGAAGACGGTCCTTCGCAAATGGGCTTGGAAGATATCGCAATGATGGCTGCGCAACCGGGTGTGACCGTGCTGTATCCGTCCGATGCGACTTGTACGTATCGGCTCGTCGAAACGGCTGCGATGCACAAAGGGATGGTCTACATTCGGGCTGGTCGTCCGAAATCTCCGGTGCTATACGGGCCCGATGAAACGTTCCACATCGGCGGCTCGAAGGTCATTCGCCAAAGCGCGTCGGATGTCCTCACGATCGTCGCAGCAGGCGTTACGCTCTTCGAAGCCCTGAAGGCCTACGACAAATTAAAGACAGCCGGCGTCTCCGTGCGAATCGTCGATCTCTACAGCATTGTCCCCATCGACCGAACCACCTTGCTGGACAGCGCCAGAGCGACACAGGGCCGCATCCTCACAGTTGAAGATCACTACGCCCACGGCGGACTCGGCGATGCCGTTCTCAGCGCCGTCGGCACTGAAGGCATCAAGGTCCATAAGCTCGCGGTTCGTGCGATTCCGCACAGCGGGAAACCGGACGAACTCGTGGACTACTTTGGCATCGGAGCGCGATCCATTGTCGAAGCCGTCAAGCAGATCACAAAGTAAACAGTCCCGCGCGCCGGTCGACAACCGGCTCGACCACATTCCCCTTCTCAACATCTTGAGCGGGAAGGAACGCGAGCGGATTTTCCGCGAGCTCACCGAATCCCGCTACGGCAAGGACGAATTCATCTTCCGCGAAGGCGACCCAGCCGAATATTTCCACATCGTGAAGGAAGGAACGGTCAAGTGCATAACGTCCTCGCTGGGAGGCAAGGAATGCGCGTTGAAAATGCTGCTGCCGGGCGACCTCTTTTGTTGCGATGCCGCAGTCTTCGACGACGCCTGCCATCCGGGCACGGCACAACCGATGGGTGATGTCAGTATCATCCGCCTTAAGAAGAAGACCTATTTCGATCTCTTGCGAAGAAACCCTGAGGCGGCCATCGAAGTCATCAAGTACCTCGGCAATCGGTTACGCGAGGCTCAAGAGAGAGCCAAGATGTTCGCCCTGGGCGGGGCGGAACAACGCCTCGCCGCCCTCCTCGTGGACCTTGCCGCTCGCAGCGGCGTGCAGGAACCTCACGGCGTCAGACTCTTAGTTCGAATCACCCGAGAGGACATGGCCAACATGGTCGGCACTTCGACCGAAACCGTGATCCGAATCATGAGCCGGTTCAAACGAAACCAACTGGTTGCCGGAACCGCCAATCGGCTCGTCGTGCGCAATCTAAGCGGGCTAAAATCCATGGCATCTTCGTAACTTCC
>JACPZN010000342.1 GCA_016195505.1 Nitrospirota bacterium
AATGACGGTGGCCCAGTCTACCCAAGTTGGGGTGCAGAGACAATTGGACAGTAAGGGGCCTAGGTAGTGATGATGGGAACCATCGCCCGAAAGGTCTCACGGCTGAGTTGCGCAAGATGTCCCGCCTGCACCCGCGGATCGGTCAACGGCACACAGCGGATAATCTTCACAAACGATCGCTCAGCCAGCACGGCAGCGATCTGAGCCTTGCCATCATGCATGATGGGCAACGTATACCCCTCTCCTCGCTTCCACTCCCACAAAGTCGGCGCCAGCGAGAGTTCCAGGTTCTTTCCTGCCAGCTGATGAAAGCGATCGACTATGTGTTTCTTGTACTGCTTGATGCCTGCGCCTTCGAGCAGGAGAGCGCAGGCCACATGGTTGCCCCACCAGAAGAGCGTGCGAAAGGTGAACTTGTTCACGCCGTCGAAATGCTTGGGATAATCGAGATACTGATAAGGGAAGTCTTCAAGATGCTCACCTTTCACCAATTGATGGGTCCTTGGATTGAAACCGGGTGGGGCCACGAGCGACAACCCAGCGAGTTCGTTCTCCAGAACGCCATGCGTGGCCTCCAGCATATCTCGCATCTTTGCCGTGATTGCGGCCTTCTTGCGAAAGAACTGGGCATTGGCCAGCAGGCTGATTTCGTCTGGGGTAAAGCAAGGAGTGGGCTGGTTCATGGTCAAGAAACTGATGAGGTGCGAAGCTTGCCAGCTTCTTGCGCTCACCGCTGGTGCGTTTCGAACGCAGAGACGGTCAGCTCGTAATGCCGACGGCAATCGGCGCAGCGGAGCAACACGACATCTTGAAACACATCCATCTCGCGGAGCGTGATCGAGGCGTGATGTGTCGTGATGCAGGCATTGAGCAATGATTCTCCAGAACATTCCGCATTCGCGCGGCCCCCTTCGATTGCTCCTCGCGCAGGGGAATCTTTCGTAACCACCATGCCCAATGTCAGATGATGGGCGAACTTGCAGGAGCTGCAAGACAAGACCAACGCCCGATCCTCTACCATCCGCATCACCGTCACACAGAGGGGATGAACCGACCAGCACTGCTGGAGAAACGCTCCGCTACGGATGATCTGTGTCATGGTTGCCTCGCCTAACGACCCGACGGTTAGAGCTTCCATAACACGAGCATAAGCATCCAGCCGACCAGATATGGAATCAGACAGGAGTAGAGCAAGATCCACCTGACGCGGCCTGGTGGGACTTGACGCGAGAGCTGTTCCTTATACACGAACTCATAGGCGAGAATCGAGACGGTCAGCGTCAGCGCCAACGCCCGGCTTGTCCGGGGCCACGTGTAGTGACCGCTGATGACAAAGTTTGCCGTGAAAAAACCGCTGAAGAGCAAGACCAGCGGAGCCAGTGCCAGTCGAACGGTTTCAGAGAAGACCGCGTGCCACCCTGAGCGCATGTGAACTGGACTCGATTGCGAGCCGGGATTCACGACCCGACAGCCACCGGGGTTTCGTCCTTCGTGGGGGAAGGAGAAGAGGTCCCCTCTTGGGCTGCTCGGCAGGTCTTGCACACTCGAGGTCGTGCCTTCAGAAAAGAGACTTTCCCGCTGGCGAGGCAACTATAGTGGACGAATTCGTCACAGACCGTGCAACGGGACCAGCCGCCACGGAACATCGTCTTGTCCCGATACAGCCCCTGCTGACAGACTGAGCAATTCCGGGGCTCAATCCCCAGCAGCATCGGCTCCCAATCTCCACCGCCTTTTCTCATGCTCATGGCGAGGGAAGTATAGCGAATGCCTCCTCGCAAAGACAAGCTCGCTAATTTCTGGTAAAAGGTGAGGGGTCAGGGATTTGGGGATGATGTGAAAAAGAAGGCGTCGTATGGAAAATTATTTTCGCCTCCATACGATTACCCCTTACGCCTCACCTCTCACCAGTTTGTTTGACACCTCTCAGACCATTTGTTACTCTCCGTGCGAATCACTGCCTGTCACAACGAATTTCATCTCTACCCCCATGAACATCAAGGACTACCTCGAACAGAAGCGGATCGAAGTCGATCGCTTCCTCGATCAGGTCACGCCGACGGCCGTGACGACGCCCACGACACTCCATGAGAGCATGCGCTACAGCCTGATGGCGGGCGGGAAGCGGGTTCGCCCGATTCTAACCATCGCCGCGGCAGAAGCCATTGGCACTACGCCGCCTGGTCTCATGGCGGTCGCCTGCTCCCTTGAACTCATCCATACTTACTCGCTGATTCATGACGATCTGCCCTCGATGGACAATGACGATTTCCGGCGCGGGAAGCCGACTAACCACAAAGTATTTGGCGAAGCGATAGCGATCTTGGCCGGCGACGCGCTCCTGACGATGGCGTTCGATCTGATCAGCCGCCCTGACATGATGAAAGGCTGTGACCCCGTCCGGCAAGTACGTTTGATTCAAGAACTCGCCTATGGCTCCGGCAACAGGGGCATGGTGGGAGGGCAAGTCTTCGACATTCAGGCCGAGAACAAAGACATCGACTTGCCCACACTCCAGAACATTCACAAACACAAGACCGGGATGTTGATCCGGGCGGCCGTGCGCATGGGCGCGATCGCCGCTGGCGCAAACGACCGGCAGCTCGACGACATGACGGGCTATGCGGAGGACATCGGCCTGGCATTTCAGATCGCTGACGATGTGCTGAATGTGACCGGAACACGCGAGGAACTGGGCAAGAACCCTAATACCGACGTGGAACGTGGAAAGAAAACCTATCCGACGTTCTATGGCATCGATGGCGCACGCAAGCTGGCAGACGATTGTGTGACCCGCGCAATCGGACGGTTGTCGTCTTTCGGGCCTTCTGCCGAGCTGCTCCGCGAGCTGGGGCGATATATTACTAGCCGCCGCAA
>JACPZN010000343.1 GCA_016195505.1 Nitrospirota bacterium
GCCAAGTCCACGTTTCAAAGCGAGACAGGCAGCCCCATCTGGGCCGATGGGCTCTTTGATCCCGTGCTTGGACGGATCCAGGTTCCTGCGCAGAACGCCTTGGCAGACCGTACATGGCTCACGCGCGTGCTGCGGCACGAATTCGTCCACGCCCTCCTGCATGACCAATTTGGCCCCGCCGGCAGCGCCGTGCCGACCTGGCTCAATGAAGGCTTAGCCATGGAATTATCAGGAGACCGCTGGTCGGATCCCGATCAGGTTATGAAGCAGGAATTTGCACTGATCCCTCTGCCCGCCTTGGAAGGGGCGTGGGGAGGATTGTCCAGTGAAGCCGCGACCGTAGCCTATCTGGAGGCGGGTTCGGCCGTGCACTATCTGATCAACCGCTTTGGCATGCATCGGATGCAGGAGCTCCTCACACACATCAAGGGGAAACAAGCGCTCTCTGCCGCAATGGAATCGCAGCTCTCGCTATCATATGAACAATTCCAGTCAAGATGGATGGATCAGTTACAAGAGCACGGAAAGAAAAGCTAACGTGCAGACTGGGCTTGCAGCATCTGCCGGACGGTCGAACCCTCTTCCTCCTCGTGAGATTAGATCACTTCCTTTGTCATCTGGTCAGGCTCCTCACCAGGCCACACCGGAAGATTCTCCGCTGCAGCATCGTGTCCGGATGCCAGGTCTGACTCCTCCACGGTCGGTTCAATGGTGTCTTCCCACATGACCTGCCGGCCCCGGTCATCCATCATTCGGATGCGAAACTCGACCTGCTGAGATAGGGCCGTCAACCCTGCTGTCTGGTCGACGACAGCCCTGCTGACCCGCTCTGTACGCACAACGTCGCCTGCCCCGGCTGAGAAATGATCAGTCCACACGAGCTGTCCGGTCACCACATCGACGGCACGAAGGAAAAACCGGGGTTGACCGTCGAGGGTGCCTCGGCTGCGGACCTGGGTCACGGTCGCCTGTGGCGCGAAAAGCTGGGCCGCGACTCGGTGGCTGGAATCGGATTCTTGATCGCCAGCGTTGAGATTCAGGAGACCTTCCCAAAGAAACCGGCCCGTGGCCGCGTCATAGACTCGGAGCGTGAACGCCGAAAGTCCGTCGGCTCCCGGACCAACTCCGCCTGCAAAAATCCGCTCACGCGGTTGACTGTCCGCTGACGAGGCGTCCTCTCTCACGTTCAATTCATAGGTTTCATCGGAAAGAATCGCGCCGCTCTCGGCATCGTAGGTTTTTACGGTAATCGTTGACGTGTCAGCATTCTCATACCCAACACCAGCTGCCACAACATTTCTGGGTTTCTCCGGCGTGAGAGTGGAGAGGTCTGCAGTCCAAGCTGTCAGCGGAGGGCCGGAACCGATCAGGGCCGACACGATCATTGCAACGTAGAATGCCTTACTTCTTCGCCTATTCATCAGCCACTGGTTGATCGTCATGTGCAGTCCTCCCTCGCTTGTACGGGAGTCTCGCATTGGCCACTTTCAGCGTAAATTCCCCACTGTGGGGAGAAAACCCACCGAACTCGGATACATCTGCAAGTGGAACCGTGCCAAAGATTGAATATCGGTACCGGGCCACAAACCAATACAGCAGATAGCCGAATGGCTTCACCAACGGGAAGTTCAAAAGGACTGCCAGGACCCGGCCACCCTTGAGACCCGGTAAGAGGGACAGAAAGGCATCGAGCCCACGGGCAATTTCACCGTTTGGACGGACTAGGAAAGCGGCATTGGGACGACCTGGCCGATAACTCTCCCTCAAGGCCTGCTCGGCCTCTTCGCTCTGATACGGAACCATCCGTACCGGAGCGGCATCAGCGTGAGTCTCCAGCCGTTCAAGCCCCTTCTTGGCAGTGACACAGAGGCGGCATTGCCCGTCGTAGATCAGAAGACAGGTTTGAGCAGCTCTGTCGGATGGATCTGCCATCGCCGTAATCCCTCGCGATCTCTCAGTCATCACTATTAGCATTCTACATCAGGCTGCGAAAAACCATTTCGGCACAGCAGGACTGAAATGACCTGCACGCCTGGAACACCAGTAGCACATTCCCGCAGGATGCTCAAAAAGCCGCTGATGCCCCCCCCCCCAACCCC
>JACPZN010000330.1 GCA_016195505.1 Nitrospirota bacterium
GGAGGAAGTCCAATTGCTGCCCTACCACGCCGACCATTCGGGCCAGCGCGGCCCCGACCGCGTCGGCCCGCGGCACACCCCGCTCCTGATCTAGTTGATTTGCCAAGCGGCGCCCGACTCGATGCGTCTTACTCTCCACGCGAGAGATGCCGTGGCGCATCGTAAAGAGCAGGGCGCGATCAGCCAAATCGCGAGGCAACAACCAGAATCGCTCGTCACCCAGGTCCAGCACGATGCGTCCTTCCGCCAGCTGCGGCGTGAGCTGCGCGCGCGGCACGATCGCCACCGGACGGCGGTGAGTCGGCTTCAAAACCGATCCGATCGGGGCCCGCAACAAGGGCTGGAGCTTTCCCTCCGCCAGCAGCCGGTTCCACGCGGCAAAAAACACCAGGTCATCACCGGCACAGGCTTCGTCGATGACGGCTTGTCTTGCCGCCCGGTAGACATCGGCTCCTGGAAATCCGCTTTGTGCAGATTGGACAAAAGTTACGATTTTCTCCATCGCTGCGCGGGACTGCCGGACTCGATCGTTCGAAGGAACCGGAGCGGCGGGCAACAGCACTCCGTCGGTTGACGGACGTCGTGCGAACTGTTCTCCGTAAGCCAGCAGGCCTTCAATCGTCACGAAATCGAGCGGATCTGTGTTAATCTGCATACTCCCTCTTCGACCCCCGGGCGGTTTGGGCCACCACCTGAGGTGGCGAGAATGACCTGAGGTGGAGTAGAGCATCATTGGGTATCCATTATATCGTGTCAAGGGCTGAGGAACGCAGGATGCGCAAAGCCAAGATAGTCTGCACGATCGGTCCGGCCAGTGATTCACTAGCGATGTTGAACCGGCTCATCGAGAATGGCCTGGATGCGGCCCGGCTGAATTTTTCCCACGGCACCCATGAGTCCCACGCCGCCGCCATCACGGCGATCCGTCAGGCCGCGGCGCGTCGCCATGCGGCAGTGGCGATCATCCAGGATCTGCAAGGACCCAGGATTCGCGTGGGCGAGCTGACGGATGAGGGCATCGAGGTCAGGGCCGGCCAGCTTGTGCGTTTGCAGACCATGCTCGCACGATCTGGCGGACAACTCGGCGTCCAATCCATCGCCATTGCTCGCTCCACTGTTCCCGAGATTCCGGTCACGTACCAATATCTCGCGCGCGACCTCAAACCAGGCGCCAGGATTCTGATCAATGATGGACTCATTGAACTGGTCGCCGATCGAATCACCGGAGGATCCGTCGAATGCACCGTCACCACCAGCGGCAGGATCACGTCGCATAAGGGGATCAATCTACCCGGCACCCGCGTCAGCTCGCCTACCCTCACAGATAAAGACCGGGAGGACATTCGATTCGGAGTTGCACAGGGTGTGGATTATGTGGCGCTCTCGTTCGTCAGAGGTCCTGATGACATCACGGCAGCGCGGAAGGTCATTGCTGATTGCGGGGGAACTCTGCCAATCATCGCCAAGATCGAGCGGGCCGAAGCAGTGGCTTCGCTGGACGCGATCTTGGAGCAGGCAGACGGCGTGATGATTGCGCGAGGAGACCTGGGCGTCGAAATGGACCCTGAAACCGTGCCGATGCTGCAGAAACGCATTATCGCGGAAGCCAACCGCCGCCGCCGCCTCGTGATTACAGCCACTCAAATGTTGGAATCGATGACACAGGCACTGCGCCCAACAAGAGCGGAGGCGTCGGATGTCGCCAATGCCGTCTTCGACGGAACCGATGCGGTGATGCTGTCGGCTGAGACCGCCATCGGCGCGCATCCGATCGAAACCGTCCAAGTCATGGATCGCATCATCCGCGCAGCCGAAGTCGAAACAGGATTAGGATGGAAACCGAAGGTCGAGATTCAGCCCGGGAAAATCTCCGTTCCTGAAGCCATTTGTACCGCAGCCTCTTCAGCAGCCACGGCTATCACCGCAAGTGCAATCGTGGCATTCAGCGAACGAGGCATGACGGCCCGCTTGATCTCGAAGCAACGGCCCGCCGCACCGATTATTGCCTTCACCCCGTTTGAGGCCGTCCGGCAACAGATGGCCCTCTATTGGGGCGTGCATCCCTACACAATGCCGCAGATTGAGCAGACCGATGCGCGCGTAGATGAGGCCGAACTACGGCTAAAAATAGAGGGGTTGGTCAAAACCGGAGAACGGATTGTGATCTTGTCTGGGACACGAGTGGGACAGCCAGGCGGCACAAACCTGATCAAGCTGCAAGAAGTGGGATAAGTCTCTCGCCGTATCAATCATGCCAACAAGGCCAACCTGGTCGCAGGAACAAGCCACTTACATCGTCAATCAAGATCCATCCGGCTACTTAGATCGCTGTCGAGATTGCCGTTGGCTGGCAGCATTAATTGCGCGGCCTGAACAATCGAGAATATCCCCATTCGTTCTTGCCAGCGGACATAATCCCCCCCTTCCAACGTGAAAGGGCCGTTCTCCAAAAGGAGAACGGCCCTTTCAGACCACCAGGAGAGCGATTAGAGGAGTCTATGGGCTAACTGAGATGCGATCCTTAATCATGTCGAAGGTTTCTTTCGGCACAACATTCTTCGCCACCAACTCCCCCTTCACACGATAGGGGCGATTGTTCACAATCCGATCGGCCTCGTCTTGCTTCAATCCCAAAAAGAGGACCAGATCGCTCGCCGAAACCTTGTTGATGTTCATTGCGGCGGAGCCGGCCGCCGGAGCCGACGGCGCGGCGACGGATGCGGCAGGAGCCGGCGTCAATGCGGCTGGCGCAGCATGCGACCGATCTTTCAGCTCCTTTTGATAACGCGCCACCAGCGACTTTAACGTTTCGTTATGGCGCTTCACGTCCTGGAATTCCTGCCGCACGTTGCGATTCTGAGCTGACAACGCCTTGACCTTCTCTTCCAGTTCTCTTGTCCGCCCTTCGATCGTACCTCGTTCCTTATCACGGCCATGCTCGATACGTTGGAGTTCATCGCGAGCCGACTGTGCTTCGTTGCCGAACTTCACGTTCAGCTCTTTCAAGGTGCGAACCTGTTGTTCCATGGCGTTCTTCTGTTGACGGGTCTTTTCCAACTCCATCTTGGCGTTATCAGAGTCAGCCAACGCCTCTTGATACTTCGTGTTGGATACACACCCGGTCGTCAACACCGCGCCAACTAGAATTATGGCCATCCACTCCCGTCTCATGCGCTCCTCCCCTCCCTCGGGTCCTTGGTGAATGAATTTCGCTGGGCCTGTATGATGACTTCCGATTCTCGCTCCGGCGATTGCGTGCGCCGGACCTTTCATACTCTTTAATTGTGTGTATGCCAACACCCGGTTTTTGTCAACACATTTGCGCTTGTGCATGCCTCTCCTCCATGAGTGGCTTGACAGCATCAATCAACCCAGCGCTTGACGGATCTGTGCTCCTCTGTGATGATCGCGCGTCACCCTATCAGGCTTGAAACCAAATCCTATATCGAACGCGCACATGAATGAATGGGGCCCCGCGCTCGCCGTCATTCTTGGTATCGTTGAAGGTCTGACGGAGTTCCTTCCCGTCTCATCCACCGGGCATCTTATCCTGGTCGGCCATGCCTTTGGCTTCACCGGCGACGTTGCGGCGAACGCGGAGATCTCCATTCAGTTGGGCGCAATCCTGGCCGTCATCGTCTTCGAGCGCGAAAAGATCAGACGGCTCACGTCCGGCGCATGGCAAGAGCAGGCCGGATTTCAATCCTTCTTGCTAAGCGGACAGCACCCTACATGGGCTGCAAGTCTCAAGGCTTCCATGCAGGCTCACCCCAATCTGTGGTTCATACTCGGGCTAGGAATCGCCTTCCTGCCCGCCGCCGTGGTCGGCCTGCTGGCACACGGTTGGATCAAATCCTACTTGTTCACCCCTCAAACCGTCGCCGCGACCTCAATCCTCGGCGGGGTCATCATCCTCATCGTGGAAGCGACCAAGCGGACCGGCCGGACTACGACCCTCGATCAGGTATCTGCCGCCAACGCCTTCTGGATCGGCTTGGCCCAATGCGCTTCTCTGATTCCCGGCATGTCCCGATCGGGTTCAACCATCGTCGGGGGCTTGCTGGCTGGCCTCGATCGAAAAGTGGCCACGGAATATTCGTTCTTCCTCGCTCTCCCCACCATCATAGCTGCCACGGTCTATGAAACTTTGAAAGCAAAAGCCACCTTTACCAACCAGGATTTTGTGGCGCTCGGCATCGGTATGGTCGTCTCGTTCCTCGTGGCCTGGGCCGTGATCGCCGCCTTTCTCACCTATGTCCAACGGCACACCTTGCGAGTCTTTGCCTACTACCGTATTATCCTCGGAATCGCCGTCTTCTTGGTCTTCCACTGAAAGGAGTATTCCCGATGGCTTCCGATACGATTCACGTCTACGACACCTGGGTGACCGGCAAGAAAGGCAGAATTCATTTCGACGTGATGACGACCGACGAAACCACCGCTCTGAAGCTGGCAAAGGAATATTTAGTGAGCATCGGGGAGCCGAATGTGCCGGTCACACTCAAGGAGTGCCAGTTCTGTCACAGCGAACCGCTCTTTATGTTCTCGTCGGAGCAGCAGAAGCAGGTGCGAGAGAAGGGCGGGTTTATCGTCCCGATGCCGGCCTAGCGGCCGACCCCTTGGGTGGAGGAAGTCTCGGATGCGACCGGGGGATCCTCTTTCTTCTCGAACGCAAAGTGAATGATCAAAAAAATCACGCCGACGGTGATGGCGGAATCCGCCACATTGAATGCGGGCCAATGGTAGTTCTCGACATAGACATCTAGAAAGTCGATCACTTCTCCATAACGTAGCCGATCGATCAAGTTCCCGATGGCACCACCCAGAATTCCTGCGACGCTCACACGACCCATCCAATCGTGCTCAGACATCCGCACTAGGATCGTGCTCAACAATCCGAGCGCAAAAATCGACGTGAGCCACCCGGGTTCCTGATGTAGGTCAGGCTAAAGAGATTGGGAATGATGGAGATGGACTCATGCAACCGCATCGTTTGCATGATCTTGAGTTTCGTCAGCTGATCGAAAACGATGACGGTGCCCGTCACCGACGCCAGCGCCAGATTGCGTAGACCTGACGCACTCAACAGACTGCCTCCAAGCAACGGTCGCACAGGGTCGGGTGGTCGGCAAATGTGCCGACAGCGGGCCGATAATTCCAGCAGCGCTCGCACTTGTTGCCATTAGCCTTGAAGACAAGGACTCGAAAATCCGGCTTAAGCGGAAGGTTATGGACTTCTCTCAACTCCACCTGCGAGACGATGAAGATGCTAGACAAAACTTGCTCGTACTGCTTGAGAAGACCAAACTTTTCTGGATTCGCTTCGATCTGAATGCTAGCTTCAAGGGACGAGCCTATTACTTTTCCCCGGCGTTGTTCTTCAAGGGCCGCTTGTGCGGCCACTCGAACCTCTAGCAACCGCTCCCATCGGCTATCTAACTCCGCATCACTCCACTTTGCGTTTACCTCAGGAAATGATGAGAGATGAACGCTGAGACCGTTGGGGCTCATCCGCGCAGCCTCTGGCAACATCCGCCAAATCTCTTCAGATGTAAAGCTCAGGATCGGCGCCATTAACTTCGTGAGCGCTACCAACACATCAAACAACACCGTTTGCGAGCTTTGCCGAGCGTGAGAATCCTTTCGAAATGTGTAAAGCCGGTCTTTCAGGATATCTAAATAGATGGCGCTCATATCAACCGAACAGAAGTTATTGAGTGCGTGAAAGATCGAATGGAATTCGAAGTCTTCATAGGCCTTGGTAACCTTTGGAATCAGTTCGCCAAGCCGTAATAGTGCCCAGCGATCCAACTCGGGCAGATCCTCATAAGGAACTCTGAAATAGTTCGGGTCGAAATCGTAGAGATTGCTCAACAGAAACCGGCACGTGTTTCGGATCTTCCGATAGGCTTCAATCAGATGATTGAGGATCTCCTGCGAGATGCGCAGATCTTCCCGATAATCTTGCGCCGAAACCCAGAGCCGTAAGATCTCCGCACCCGATTGTTTGATCACATCCTGCGGCGCAACGACATTGCCAGCCGACTTGGACATCTTCCTCCCTTGCCCGTCGACCACAAACCCATGCGTCAACACCGCCTTGTAGGGCGCACGCCGATCCGTCGTCACACCGGCGAGCAACGCACTATGAAACCAGCCTCGGTGCTGGTCTGATCCTTCCAGATAAAGATCGGCTGGCCACCACTTCCTCGGTTTCAGCACCGCTGCATAGCTCACGCCCGATTCGAACCAGACATCGAGAATATCCCGCTCTTTTTCAAAGCTAGTTTTCCCACATTTTGGACAAGTCGTACCGGACGGCAACAGCTCAGCCGAAGACCGCTCGAACCAGACATCTGCTCCCTTCGACTCTATGAGGCCGGCGATGTGTTCGATGATCTTTGGATCTGCCACGACCGTGCGACAGCTCGCGCAGGTAAAGCCCGGAATCGGCACGCCCCACACACGCTGGCGAGACAGGCACCAGTCCGGCCGGTTTTCAATCATGCCGTTGATCCGATCGCGGCCATAGACCGGAATCCACTGGACCCGTTCGATCTCCGCCAAGGCTTCCTTCCGAAGATCGTTCGTCTCCATGGAGACGAACCATTGTTCGGTCGCGCGGAAGATGACGGGGCTCTTGCAGCGCCAGCAGTGCGGATATGAGTGGTTCAACGACCCGTGGCCTAACAAGCGGCCGTTGGCCTGTAGGTAGTCCACAATTTTCGGATTCGCTTTGAACACATGCTGGCCGGCAAATTCCTTTATGACGTCCGTAAATCGCCCGCCGTTGTCGACTGGCGCGAGGATCTCCAATCGCTCACCCGGTGAAGCCTTGGCATTGTGCTCAAGAACGAGAATGTAGTCTTCCATGCCGTGCCCCGGTGCGATGTGGACACAGCCGGTTCCCTGCTCAAGCGTGACAAATTCACCGAGCAGGATCGGCGACAGACCGGTCGACAGGGGACGTTGCGTCTCCAGTCCCTCGAAGCCTTCTCCGCCCTTCTTCACCCCGACAACTCGATACCCTTCAAATGCGCAGGCCTTTGCTACGCTCTCAAGGAGTTTCGCAGCCACGATCAACAGCTCCTCGCGGACCTGGACAAAGGCATAGTCGAAATCGCGATGGAGACAGACTGCTTGATTCGCCGGGAGTGTCCAGGGCGTCGTTGTCCAGATCACGACGGACACCAGTTTGATTCCGTCAGGGAAAGGAATGCCGGGGAACGTGGTCCTGAGCACCGCCGGCGATGTCACGACCGGAAACTTCACATAGATCGACGGTGACGTATGGTTGTCGTACTCGACTTCAGCTTCGGCAAGTGCCGTTTGATCCTGCGTACACCAGAGAACGGGCTTGAGGCCTTTGTAGACCCCGCCGCGCTCGACAAATTTTCCGAACTCGCGAATGATCGTCGCCTCATAGGCCGGCGTCATCGTGAGATAGGGCTGCTCCCATTCCCCTAACACACCGAGCCGCTTGAATTCCTCCCGCTGAATGTCAACGTACTTTTCCGCGTATGCACGACAGAGCTTGCGAATCGCCGATACGTCCAAATCTTTTTTCTTGTCGCCCAATTCCTTCATGACTTGGTGTTCAATCGGCAGTCCATGGCAGTCCCAGCCCGGTACATAGGGTGCATGAAAGCCCGCCATCGTTCTGGACTTCACGATGATGTCTTTCAGAATCTTGTTCAATGCATGGCCGATGTGGATACGGCCATTGGCATAGGGAGGTCCGTCGTGTAGGACATAGCGAGGCTTGCCCTTGCTCGCCTCCTGGATCTGCTCATAGAGCTTCTGCTGCTCCCACCAGGCGAGCATCTCCGGCTCCCGCTGAGGCAAATTCGCCTTCATCGGGAAATCGGTCTTAGGAAGATTGAGGGTCGCCTTGTAATCCATACTTTTCCTAGCTGTGAAACTGTCAGCCTTCAGCGATCAGCACGTCATCGGAAGGTGATGAGAGGCTTCTAGCGTAGCTCGGCAGGAATATACCGGAATGCGGGTGGAAGGCACCAGCCCCTTTGTCGTTCTATCGCTGATGGCTGGCAGCTGATAGCTGACTGCTGTTAGCTCACGGCCATCATTCGGTCCAGCGCGATCTTCGCCCAGCGTTTGTCGTCCTCTGGCACGACGATGTGATTCACGACATGGCCGTCGGCCAGATTTTCCATAGCCCAGCAGAGGTGAGCTCCGTCGATTCGAAACATCGTGGCGCATTGGCAGACGGTGGAGGAGAGGAAGAAGACTTTCTTCTCGGTGACTTCGTGCTTCAGCCGATTGACGAGATTCAGTTCTGTCCCCACTGCCCAGGTCGTTCCGGCCGGTGCGGCAGTGACAGTTCGAATAATGAACTCCGTCGATCCTATGAGGTCCGCCTTGTTGACCACATCCTCGTGGCATTCGGGATGCACAA